>JAQTNW010000043.1 GCA_028713655.1 Candidatus Methylacidiphilales bacterium
GGCGCACAGGGCTTTGATCGCCATCCCGCCCTGACCTTCACGCAGGATCCCCACCACTTGTTCTTCGCTGAATTTGCTCTTCTTCATTTGTTCTGTCCCTTCTACAGGATCAGAACTACATTTTCAATGCGTCCCGTTTCAGGGGGTCAGGCCAAATTTGGCATCTTCATATGGGGGATCGTCAAGCTCCTCAAGGTGCCGAAGACAAACGGACAAGGCGATGGACCGCAACAAGAGCGTAGGGGGTCAGGAGTCATTTTTTGACAAACCCTGGTAAACACATTTTTCTCTCACGGAGCCACAAAGATCACAGAGAAAGATATTATTACATCGAAAATCCGCCTGTCTCCTTATGTTTCCCCTGTCTTCCTTGGCGGGCTTTGTTCGCACACCGGACGAATCCGCCCTCTGGCGGACGCGAAATCTTCGTTTTCCCAATCCTGCTCATCCTGTCAATCCTGTCAAAAAGGTCATCCTCCGCGTGTCCGCGTGAGAACATGTGTTCGCATTTACGAGTTTGAGATGGAGTAAGATCAAGAGTTTTATCCAGGCCTACTTGCTCACGACGGATGTCGGAGTCAGCGCCCGGCGAATCCAAGGCAATAGCGCAACAGTTCACCGTGGACTTCTTCCGCGGTGAGAGTGTTGGCAGCGTTCGGCGTAGAGTGCTGTTGATCCAGCAACAGCACGGGCCAGGCGCTTTCGTCCTGGGGGCGCCGCCCGTGCGAACCCCGCACCAGCGCTGCGTCGAGCGGGATCACATTCAACAGGCTTCGGAATCCGAGCTTCTTCCTGAGCAAATGGCCGGCGACGCGCAATTGAGGACAGCACAGGGCGGGATCGAGAAACAACTCGGCGGGATCATAGCCGGCCTTGCGATGAATATCGACGGTGCGCGCAAAGTCGGGCGCGAGCGCATCGTCCATCCAATAATAATACGTAAACCAACTGCGCGGTTTGGCCACGGCGATGAGGTCGCCGCTGCGGCGATGGCGGATGCCCCATTCCGTTTGCGCATCAGGGCCTAACACCAAGTCAACCCCGGGCTCGGCCTCGAGGACTTCACGCACTTTGGATTCCAGGGACTTGTCATTGAGATAAACATGCGCTACCTGATGATCCGCCACGGCAAACACCCGGCTGGCGCCGCAGTCGAGCATCTCGAGCCCGAGTTCATCCTTGATGGCAAGCCAGCCCTGGCGGCGAAACAGCCGGTTGAGATGCGCCGGTTGATCGACTTCCGTGATCCCGTATTCGGACACAACAGCCACCCGCACCGAGCGCGCCTGGAAATAATCGATGAGGCTGCCGGCAAGATCATCGATGAGTTTCAAATCCTCGTGGATCTTCGGATCATTCGGGCCGAGACGCTGCAGGTTGTAGTCAAGATGCGGCAAATAGACCAGATTGAGCGCGGGATGGAACTGTTCTTCCATCCAGCGCGCCGCATCCGCGATCCAGCGCGAGGAACCGATCCCCGCCATGGGACCCCAGAATTGGGGAAATGGAAATTCGCCCAGATCGGCCTTGATTTTCGAACGCAGGGAAAGTGGCCCTGTGTAAATGTCGAAAATTTTCCGGCCATCGGCGGGATAAAGCGGCCGCGGGGTGATTGAGTAATCGACGTCGGCATGCATGTTGAACCACCAGAAAAGCTGGGCGCAGGTGAAAGCCGGGTCCTGCGCGCGCAACTTGTCCCACAACTTCGGCCCTGCCACGAGGGAATTGGATTGTTTCCAAAAATGAATTTCCGCCAGGTCACGGTCATACCAGCCGTTGCCCACGATTCCATGCTGCGCGGGCGGGACGCCCGTGAGGTATGTGGACTGGGCCGTACAAGTCACTGCCGGAAAAGAAGGGCGGATTGCCGCGGCGCGGCCCTTGCGGGCAAAGGCCGAGAGTCGGGGTGTGGCGGGCCCGAGCAGGGAGCGGGTCAGGCCCGCTATGTTGAGAATGACCGTGCGCCGCATGATGTTTAAATCGCCGGTGGCCGGCCGGAGCGCTGCTCCAATTCAAGGATGCATTCCCGCAACAAGGCGGCGTCCATTTCATGGACCTCAACGCCGCGCCCGATTTTCTCAAGCAGGGTCACGGTCAATCCCCCGCCCAGATGCTCGCGGAATTCCTCCAGTCCGTCGAACAAGGCCCAGTTTCCTCCGGGACCGGTTTTCTTCACGAGAGGATGAAAGAGGGAAAAGCCGAGCTTTTGTACGAGTGACAACACGCGCTCCGTCGATTCGCCTGAAAGCATTTGTTTTTTATGGCTGTAGAGCGTGTCGAGCGCCAGGCCCAGGCCAACCGCCGCACTGTGCGAAAGGGTGAAGTCCGACATCTCCTCCAGTTTATGCGCCGCCCAATGGCCGAAATCAAGCGGACGGGCGGAACCGAATTCAAAGGGATCGCCCGATTCGGCAATGTGCGCAACATGAAGTTCCGCGCAGCGTTGAATGACCCGTTCCATCGCCGTCGTTTCCGAGGCGGCCAGGCGCTCCGCCAACTGCTCGATCTCCCCGAAAAACGCGGCGTCGCGAACGAGCGCGACCTTGACTCCTTCGATCCATCCGGCCCGTTTTTCAACCGGAGGAAGCTGAAGCAGAAAATCGCTGTCGTTGATGACCGCAAAAGGCGGCGCAAAAGTCCCGATATAATTCTTTTTATTGAAAGCGTTGATTCCGTTTTTCACGCCGACACCGCCGTCGGCCTGGCTCAAGGTCGTGGTGGGCATCCGGAGATGCCGTACTCCGCGATGGACCGTAGCCGCGGCAAAGCCAACCAGATCGAGCAAGGCGCCGCCGCCGATGCCGATAATATACGAGTGGCGGCAAATTCCGTTTCGCTCGATTTCGCGATACAACAGGTCCACAAGCCCCCGGTCATTCTTTGCGGCTTCGCCTCCGGCCACTATCAGCGGAGGGCAAACGAGCCGGGCGGGAAACGTTTCCTGCGAAAAGTAGGCGGTGACATCGGCGGTCAAATGGGGATAAGCCCGCGCCACGCCCTGGTCGATTGCGACAAACGCTTTTGCCGGGTGATCCGTGGTTGTGGGAGCGACGAGCCGTTGCAGGAGTTGATTGGCCCTGGAAAAGGCGGAGCGCGTAAAGTAGATGCGATGCGCAAACTGGACTGTGATTGCGCGCTCAATGGAGGTTGCCTTGGCTTGCATGCAGGGATCAACCTTAGCCTGCTTATTTCAGCCGTCATGGAAAATTTTCCCTTGATTTTATACTTGCGGGCAGGAAAGAAAGCTCCAGAGGCAAGCAGGCTATTAACCCGGATGTCGCCGCGCCCCAGTTCCTGACATACTTTGGAGCAGGACACTTTGCAGGAGATTTCAGAAGTGTGCGAAACATCCGGGTTAGGTTGCCGGGATGATTCGTTGCAAGAGGAGAGCGAAAATAAAAAGGATTAAAAACCATGCGGCCTGAAATCCCAGGACCGGCGCCACGGCGATGCAATCCGCCAGGACGATGGCGGCCAGCAGCCCGGAAACCACCCTGCCAATGGATGGCTTGGTTCCGCGCCAAAACGGCGCCAACAGCCAGCCCATCCAAAGCAGGAACAACAATGAAAACAAGGCCGATCCGATCCGGCTTTGGTTTGCGCCGCCGAAAGTCACAAGCCAAACGGGCAGGAGCAAAAAAATCAGGGACCAGCGGGTTTGAGGCTTGGGAGCGCTTTCGCCACGCGCAAAGTATGTGATGCCTGCCACATATAAACCGAGCGCCAATCCGGCGGGGAGCAAGCTGTGAATTTCGGCCGATCTGAACGTCCCTCCCGCCGCGGAGGCGGCCAAAAAATACAGCAGCAACCTGCAGGCGCCCATGATGAACGGGGCGCAGCCGATCTTCTTGTGGATGACGTTGTAAAGAGCAATGCAAACCAGCAACTGAAACGACACCACAAGGGTTCGCCATCCCAGCGTGGCCAGCAAAAGGGTTCCCAAGAGCAATCCGGCACTTGCAATCCATCCCACAGTGCTCCGGGAAACCAACCCGGCGGGAATGGGGCGTTCGGGCCGGTAACGGGAATCAAATCCGGCATCGCAAAAATCATTCAGGAACATCCCGCCGGTGTAAAGAAAACCGCCTCCGATCAGGACGGCGGCGAGCACGGGGGCGTCAAATCTTCCGCCAACCAGGCACCATCCGGCCAGGAGATTGGACCAAACCGTGGGGAGGTTCGATACACGTCCGAGGATCAACAAGGTTTTAATCCGCATAGCCGATGGCCTTTAAAGCCTTGTAACGCCGCGCCGGGCGAATTGATCAAGGCACCAGCCGTATTCCCTGACAAGTTGTTCAACAACAGATTGGGCGCGCAATTCCTCCGGCAGGACTTCCCATGTATAGGTCTCAATTTCGAAGTGGGAACAAAGCGCCGGCTCGCGGGCGAGAATATCCAGCAGGCCCAGGAGATGAAGCGCGGTGGTCCGGCCATGCGCGAGGAACTCCGCGTAGAGGGGCACATGGAAATGGATGCGCCATTCAAGATCGCCGGGCGGTTGTTCGAGGGCCGGGCTCAAATCCTTGTAACGCCGGAGTGATCCGTCCGGAGTCCGGGCGATGACCTGGTGCAAATAGATGCCGTCGGCAAACTGCCGGAGCCACTCGCGCGCGGCTTTGTCAGGCTCGATTTGCAACGCCGAGCTCAGGTGGATTTTCCCGATTCGGATCCCCTCCTCACGCAGCGCCGCAATCACCCCGGCGGGTTCTTCATATTCGACCGCCAGATGGCAGGCATCGTAATTGACGCCGAGGAAGGCGCGAAGCCGGGGGTCTCCCGGGCGGTCCGCCTCCATTTCCCGGAATAAGCGGACGATTTCGGCGCTTGTTTCCCACAAGCCGAGAGGCTCCGGTTCCAACGCCAGGCTCAAACGGCGGCCATGCCGCAGGGAACAGCGTTCAATATGATCGATGCATTTCCAGAGGTTTTGCCGGATCTGCGCCTCATATTCCGCGCCAACCACAAACTCCTTGAATGAGCCTGGCAACGTGCTGACACTTCCTTCAACGCCTTCCGGAAGCAGATGCGCGAGCAAATCGAAAAGCCGGTTGGTGTAAGCCAGCCGGTCGGGGTGGGTCCAGTCGGGGCGATACACCTGTTCCTTGACCTTGCCGCCGTGAAAGCGCCCGTAGGGAAATCCGTTGATTGTAAAAACATAGCAATGATGTTGCTGCAGCCATCTCCGGAAGGAGTCCAAGGCTTGCGGCTCGCTCAATTGCCGCGATGCAAGGTCGCTCAAACGCAAACCGATGGCGTAGGGCCGGTCCGGGCTGATTCGCTCACGTACCGCGAGCGCATGGGTTTGCAGCGAAGCCAGTGTCTGCGCCCAGTCGTCGCCCCGGTGGATATTGGTGCAGTAGGCCAGGTGCCAGTTGTTTTTGAGCTGCATTCCGTTCGAACTTACACCTCGGTTAGCCTGCATATTTCATGCTCATTTCAATGGTCAACCTGTTAGCACCTGGACGTAACGGCGGAAAGACACGTACAGAGCATATGCAGGCTATTGCAAAACCGCCTCAAAATACGGCAGTTCCAATTCTAAAATCAAAACAAAATACCAATTCATGCGGTTTTGCTTGTAACCCGGATGTTTCTGCACCCCAGTTCCTGCTATACTTTGGAGCAGGACGCTTTGCTGAGGTTTTTAGCAGCGTGTGAAACATCCGGGTTAGTCCAGGCGGAATTTTGGATTTTGGCTGAGGAACTGCAGGGGGTTTTGATAAATCAGCCTGTCGATGGTGTTTTCGCCATGGCCGCGCCGCTTCATCTCAATGGCAGTTTTCGGAACGGCCAGCGGATCGCTGTTCCCCCAGTCGCAGGCGCTGTTGAGCCAGACGCGCTGTGTTCCGTAGATTTCCACCATATCAATGGCGCGGGCGGGGGTACACTTGGACTGCGGGTAGAGGGTGATTCCGGCCCAGAATCCGGCCTCCAGTACCAGCTCGACCGTGTGTTCCTCGACGTGATCGATGATGACACGGCCGGGATTGACACCCGGATGCCGTTTGAGGATATCGATGGTTAGGCGTGTGCCCTTCCACTTGTCCTCAAGGTGCGGCGTGTGGATGAGTATCATCTGGCCATGCTGCACGGCGAGTTCGACGTGCTTTTCAAAAATCGCGACTTCGTTGCGGCTGTTTTTGTTCAGGCCGATTTCACCGATGCCCAGGACATTGGGCCGGTCGAGAAATGAGGGAATCAACGCAAGGACTTCCTCCGCCAGGGCGAGATTTTCCGCTTCCTTGGGATTGAGGCAAAGCCAGGAATAATGGGGCAGGCCGAACTGCGCGGCGCGGCGCGGTTCATATTCCGTCAACTGGCAGAAATAATCATAAAAACCCCGGGCCGAACTGCGGTCGAAGCCCGCCCAGAAAGCCGGTTCGCAAACAGCTCGGCACCCTGCCGTGACCATGGCCGCATAGTCATCGGTGACACGGCTGACCATGTGGGCGTGAGGTTCGATATAACGCATATCCGGCAAAGTCCGTGGAGGTCAGCCCTTGAAACCGGGCCAGGCGCCGGCGGCGGATTTTGAGCCCGCGTCCGGAACGGGATCGGTGGTGGGATCGCTCAGCAGCATAAGCGCTTTTTTGGTTTTGTCCGGGCCTGGGGATGCGAGTTCCCGCAATGCGGCGCGAAGGGATTTCAAGCGAAAATCCTCGGGCGCGCCGCTTCGTTGGGCGCGATCCAGAAAGGCCGCCAAGTCTATCAACCTGGAGCGCGCTTCCAAAAAATAAAGGTCGGTGATTTTGGGGTCTTTCATCGGGATGCCCGCCGGGCGGAAGCGGCGTCAGACACCTGGGTGGATTATTTCCAGCGCAAGCACGGCATAGGCCGTGACCAGCACGGGGTCCTTTTCCCACCAGCGCCCGTTGGAATTGACCCAGTATCCTTCATTTTGCTGGAGGTTGATCAGTTTCAGCGCCATGTCCCGGCGCCAGTCCGCCTGCTTTCCGCCGGCCAGCGGAAGTTTCTCCGCGCCGTAGATGGAAAGGGCTTTCGCCATCATGTGATAGTAGTAATAAAGGCCCTGGGCGCCCATGGCGGGATTTTCCTCCATCGTGTAGTTGTGGAGCGTCCAGTCGTACACCGCCGTCACCCGCGGATCATCCTTCTTTAAATCGGCAAAGATGTAACTCATAAGGCCCGCATAACTCATGCTGCCGTAGGAACGGAGCCCTTTTTTCCCGTTGGGCAGTGTGGTCTCGCCTGCCTTGCTTTCCATCGGGTCGTAAACAAACCCGCCGACGTTTTGCGGATCGCCGCTGGCCCAGGGTTGCTTGTTGTATTTGGGGAGGTTCTGGCAGCGTTGCAAAAATTCCACCGCAGCCGCCCAGTTCAAATCCTTGGCCGCCCCCGAATTCGAACTGTCGCGCAGGAATTGGGTCTGATGCAAGGCCTCAAGGGCAAACGCCGTGTTCGACATGTCGGAGTGCGGGCCGTCGTCGCCATATCCAACGCCGCCCTCATACGGGCTGTTCTGGCCGTTTACCTTGGGGTAATGCCCCTGCTGTCCGATGATGAAATTGCGGGCGTTTTGCAGGACGGAGGCATAGCGCGCGGGGCCTGCGGCAACCAGAGCCAGCATGGCGACCGAGGTGTTATAATTCGCAAGTTCCTTGACATAAATGCCCCCATCCGGCTTTACGCAACCGAGCAGGTACGCATACCCTTTCTGAACAGACTGTGACTGCCGCTCGTTCATGACGGCCGCCGGTTCCCTGGCAAAGGCGGTCAAAACCAGGGCGGTAAGGGCGGGATAATCCGGGCTGGACCAAAAACCCCCGGGGCTTTGTTTGCTCTGCAGAAAAGCCAGCCCTTTTCCAATGGCATGTTCGATCTCAAGTTGCAAAGATCGGTCTTTTGCCTTTGGAGCAGTTAAGAGTGTTAGTTTTTCTCCGGGCTTGGATTCCGCCCGGGCGGACAGGACCGAGGAAAGGCCTGTCCCCAGGGAACAGGCGCCCAGAAATGCAAGGCGAAGAAAGGAGGATCGTTTCATGGTTTGGATGTGGGAAGTGTAATGCTGATTACTACGGGCGTATTGAGGGGTGGGGCTGCGTCTTTTAGTACTTGCCAGATTTGGTCGTCATTGTATCCCTGCCGCGGATTGTTGACAAGTGCGATTGGGTCTGTAACGACCGCAACGATGGACAGTTCCTGGTCAGCCAGAAAAACCCCATTCTCATCAATAAGCGATCCATTGTAAGTCCAGAGGCCGCGGGACATGGGGTGATTGGTTTTGAGGTCCAAAATCCAGTCCTCAACCGGGACTTCCCTGCGCTTGCCCTCCTGCGTCCAGGCAACAGACAGCAGGACGGGCGCGCCCTTTAATTTCGGGGCTGATTGCAGGTACTGGGAATCGATGGCCGAAGGAGGCGCCGTTTCATTTGGATTGTCCTTCGTGTCCTGTTTGAGGCCTATCAGCAAGAGGGCCATGTGAATATCATGAGGCTGCACCTTGGTCGCGAGCAGGCTTTCATGCGTCTTTCCCTTCTCGCCGACGAGGACATATTCAATCAAACCATCGCGCTGATTTAATGTGCCCGGAAATAAAATCCGGTGTTTCTTTTTTTGCAGGAGGATGCCTTTAAATTCGAGTTCGTCCGGGCCGACTTCCCGCACGAGTTGGGTGGGCGGCGGAGTTTTTTGAGGTACGGCCTGCGGGCTGGTGGTTTGTGCCAATAGAATCAGCCTGCTTATCTCACACGGATCATAAAAATTTTCCCTCTGGCCTTTACACACATTGGCGGAAAAAAAAGCTCCGAGAATAAGCAGGCTGTTGCAAAACCGCTTCAAAATAAGGAATTTCCGTTTCAAAAAAGATTCCCATTTTAGACGGCTTTGCTGATAACCCGGATGCGTACGCGGTTTATTTCGGCCCTGTTTTTTGGCATGACACCATACAGAAGTTTTCAGAAGCATGTGAGGCGTCCGGGTTAGTGAAATGATGGGATTTTGAATCATACAACTATTCCCGGATGGCGACGGGGTCGATCAACAGAAGCCTGGTATCCGGCGGAAAAGAACTCAGCACCAGGCTGATCGTCCGGCTCCCGGTTATGCTGACCTCGACAAATTGGGGCTGGTCGCCCGCCTTGATGGAGGAAGTCCGGTTGATATCTCTGCCATCCGCCAGCACCCGGATGCTCGCCTGCGCATTCGGCGGCGCATTGGAGGAAAAAGCCACCCGCATTGCCAACGCGCGGAATTTACCGGGCAGTGGAAAGTTAAGGATTGTTCCGGGTGCAGCAGCCATGATTTGCTCCTGATTATCCCCCTCCCAACACTGCACAGGCTGGGATGGATCCGGTATGGGATTCGCGGCCGTCGCAGGATTGGCCGCAGACGCCGCTTTTGCAGGAATCGCAGGTTTCGGGGCGGCGGGTTGCGTCGGCACTGTCCAGGGCAGATCGATGAGGTTTTGCACTTTTGCCGGTCCGGCTCGAAATTGTGCGATCTCATCCGCGGCAATATTCACATCGATGCCGGAGACTTCCTTGATGGTGATGATCTTGTCCTTGCCCTCCTCAAGGCCTTTGGCGCGGATAATGGACCCGTCTTTGAGCCGGATTTCATAATCGGATGACGTCAACTGCAGGGGATGAAGCACGAAAGCCCGTATGATACTATCCCCAGTGTTGTATTCGATGGGACCCAGAACTAGTGAATTCACCCGAACTCCGCCTCCGTCCAAACTCACGAGGTCCGATACCATGAAGTCCTCGTTTTTCATGATAAGTCCGGGTTGCGACATCACCGCCGCAATCTGGCGCCGTGTTACAGGAACCCAAATGGCCGCGCAAACTTGATCTGCGGTCATGGAGACAGGCTTGTCCTTGCGATTAAACTCCCCCTTGCTGGCGTCAAGGCCGTTGAAACGGCCTGCCAAAAACGTGCCGCTCCGCAACAAAACCCCGGGGAGCACGACTTCGGGCTGGGCAGGCGGCGGTGTGAAAAGAATCTGATCCACCACGGCCTTGCCGGTGACTTTTTTCGATTTGCCGGGACCGGTAACAACCAAGCCGGCCAGGGTGTTGAGAAATATTTTCTTGTTGTCCTGCAGGGTTTGAATTTTCTCAATAAAATCCCAAGTCTTGCCGTCATTGGATGTCTCGATCAACAGTGGATATCCCGCGATGGGATATCCTCCAAAGCGGGTCAATCGAATCCAGCCGGGGACCGACATCACGAACCGCCCGTCGTAGGAGCCCAAGCCTGAACCGGGTTTGCCGCGGATGTCGCGAAATCCATGATCCCCTTCGGCGCTAAATGAGCAGGCAGGCGAGTCGGGATCGAAACTTCCCCGCAGCATCAGTCCGATACAATTTACCTCATCGGAGCGCTCCTTGATATGCGCCGTCCATTGTCCGCCGTCTTCCGCCCAGGGTTGTCCGATAAAGTAGCAATTATCACTGGCACCCGCTATATCGGCGCCGTTTCCATTGATCGTCAACGTCCCGTCAGCATAGGTGAAGGAACCCGGCGCCTCGGCATGCCCGATGTCCTGTCCCTGCCAGTTCGAGGGCAGCCTGGCCGGATTCTCCCGGGATGAAAAATAGTCCAGATGAAAATCCGCATCATCGAAATTGGCCTGCAAAACCTCGTCGAATTTTGTCCGCTGGGAGGAAGAACCGCCCTCCGCCTGGATTAAATCCCCCTTGACGGAAATTTTTCCGCTCGTCTCGAAACTGTCGGTCAAGGAAATCAGGCTCCCCCCTCTTAACAAAACAGTGGAGAATCCGATACAAATTCCACAAAGGATGGTGTGTCGTATCATGGATTATTCCCGGATGGCGACGGGGTCGATGAACATCAGTTTTGCATCCGGGGAAAAAGAACTCAACACCAGGCTGACCGTCCGGCTCCCCGGAATGCTGACTTCAACAAATTGAGGCTGATCACCAGGCCTGAAAGCAGAAGTGCGGTTGATCTCCTTCCCGTCCGCCAATATCCGAATGCTTGCCTGCGCATTCAGCACAGCATCGGGCAACAAAGCCACCCGCATGGCCACCGCGCGGAATTTTCCAGGCAAGGCAAAGTTGAGCGTCAACCCGGACGCAACCGCCATGATTTGCTCTTGATTATTGCCTTCCCAACACTCCACAGGATGAGATTGATCCGACACAGCAGGCGCCGACTTCGAGACTGCAGCTTGCGCAGACATCGAAGCGGTCCAGGGCAAATCGATAAGATTTTGCACTTTTGCCGGACCCGCGCGGAATTGCGCGATCTCATCTTCCGTGATGCTCACATCAATGCCGGAGACCTCTTTGAGGATGATGGTTTTGCCTTTGCCTTCTTCAACGCCGTTGGCGCGGATGATGGATCCGTCTTTAAGACGGATTTCATAATTGGAGGGTTGTAACTTCAAGGGATGCAGCACGCAGGCCCGCATCAAATTGCTGTTGTATGTGACCGCACCCAGAATCTGCGAATTTATCCGGGCGCCGCCTCCGTCCAAACTCACCAGATCCGACACAAAGGAATCCCCATTCTTCATGATAAGACAGGGTTGCGACGCCACCGCCGCAATCTGGCTCCGCAGCACAGGCGCCCATGTTGCGGCGCAAACTTGATCTGTGGTCATGGGAACCCGCTTGCCGTTGCGGTTAAACTCCCCCTTGCTAATGTCGAGGCCGTTGAAGCGGCCCGCCAAAAACGTGCCGCTCCGCAACAAAACCCCGGGAAGCACGACTTCCGGCTGTGCGGGTGGGGGCGTAAAAAGGATCTGATCCAACACGGCTTTGCCGGCAGACTTGTCAGTGAAGCTGTTGAAAAAAATGCCTGCCTGCGTGCCTGAAAAATCTTTTATGTAGTCTTGCTGGATCAAGTCCCAGATTTGGCCGTCACTGGAAATCTCGATATCCATCATTTTTCCGTTGAAACGGGTCAACCGGATCCAGATTGGGACCTGGCCCGGCAGGGCGCGCCGTTCCGGACCCTTGCCCGCAGTGCTCCGGTAATATTTCATTGAGGCATCCGCTTTGGCGGCAAAACCAAACATCAGTACCTGCCCGGGATCAAAACTTTCCCGCAATAGGATTCCGGCCTCGGCTGCGGGCGTTTGTTTGTCGATCTCCGCCACATGCACGGCCCATTGCCCGTCGCCCGCCCATGTCCGCGCGAGAAAATGAAATCTATCGCCCTGATCACGCTTCGCCTTTCCACCGCTCCCGCTGATCGTCAGAATTCCATCCGCATAGGAAAAGGAACCCGGAATATTGAGGGCACCGACATCCTGTCCCCGCCAGTCGGACGGCAACCGGGCCGGGCTCGCCTTAGATGAAAAATAGTCCACATGAAAATCCGCATCGCTGAAATTACCCGTCAAAACTTCGTCCAATTTTATCCGCTCGGTGGATGAACTGTTTTCCGCCTGGATTAAATTCCCCTTGATGGAAAGTTTTCCGTTCGTCTCGAAACTGTCGGTAAAAGAAGTCAGGCTTCCGGCCCTGAGCATGACGGCGGAGAATCCGATAAAAATTCCACAGACAATGGAGGCTGTTTTCATGAGTGATGTGCAAAAACGGTACAATAAAATACAATGGATTAAAGCCTGGCGCAAATAACCCCCGGGTTCCGGGAAATTATTCGGGCAGGCCCTTAACGTTGGTATAGGGGAAGATACCCATAAGGCAACGATAGTATCGTGGTGAATACCGCAGTGCACCAGTTGGACCCCACGTCCTTGGCATTGCTGTCCAAGCTGATGTCCCAATGGCTTTGGTCACCCGCGGTGACGGCATGCTTGACCAGATACTGCCGGCCGAATGTTTCGTAGTAGGTTTTCCACGTCTCGCCGCCGATGAGGTAATTCGCGACGCCGGCGTAATAACTTCCGTAGGTCAGCCATTCCTGACCCCATCCGGGCTGGTTGGATTTCATGATGATGGTCATGACATATTTGGAACCTTGGGCAATGACGGGATCATCATACAAGCCGGTGAGCTGGAGGCCGTAAATGGCCGCCGCTGTGCGCGCAAAATTCGGGCCCCCTTTACCGGCCTGATAGGCAAAGCCCTCGTCTTTGACCTGGCAACTTTTAATATACGCAACCGCCCTGTCGATTGTGGCCTGCGGCACGGCAATCCCGGCGCGTTTGGCCGCGCACAAGGCCACGGTTTGGGGCACTGTAACTGAAATATCGGCATCTTTCGAGCCGGGTTGGTAACGCCAGCCACCCTCCGCATTCTGGCCGTGGACAATCAGGTGCACCACATGATCAAGCTTTGTGCGGATTGCGGGATCTTGCGTTTCCCCGTAAAGCTCCGCCAACACCATGGTTGCCAAACCGTGGCTGTACATGTAATGGGACCGGTCAACTTCGCGAAACGTGCCATCGCTCTGGGCCGCATCGAGCAAAAATTGCATTCCACTTTTCACTTGCTTGGCATAGGTGCCGGCGTTCGGCAGGTTCCCGTTGGCCATGAAAGCCATCATGACATAGGAAGTCATGGCGACCGGCCACTGATTTTTCGGGTTCTCCTTTCCGCCGCTCCAGGATCCATCGGGCAATTGCTGCGCGGCGAGATATTTCAACGCGCCACTAATGACCGCTTCCGTGACGGGATCGACCTTTACCGCATCACCGGAAGCCGCGCCCTGTGCGGCAAGCGGCGCACAGTCACCGGATAGGATTAGAATCAAACCTGCGGTCAATAAAAATGCCGCAGGGTGTTGAGGGGTTGGCGGTGTCACGAAACGCAGGCGCCTCATTGCAAGGATGCCGTGGACTGGTCGGCCAGATTTTTCATGTACTGGTCGATCAAAGGCGCATATTCCTGGGGGCGCTTTTCCGTCTGGGATTGTTCAATCGCAACGCGGTCCCGGGATGTCACGGTCAGGAACTTGCCACTGCCAACAGGCGCGCCATGCATTTCACCTTTATCCAAACTTCCACCGGTTACCATTTTGGCGCCATCCAGGCTGGGATGATCCTGTCCCGGAGGGACACGGGTCTTGCCCGGCATCATGCCCGGTGTTTGTGACGGGGGAGAATTTGATGCCATTGCAGAATTGGGCATACCGGCCATCGCCATCGCCAGCGAGGCCTGGGCCTGCGCAAGTGCCTGTTGAGCGGCTTGCGCCTGGGCAGCAGCTCCTGCGGCATCGCCTTTGGCAGCATCTTGCTGGCCCTTTGCAATATCCGACTGGGCGGCCTGCACATCGGCGGCGGCATCAGCAGGCAACCCCGGCGTGTTGGCCGCAGTTTTTGCATCCTGCCCCGCTTCGGCCAAATCCTTGCCGGCTTGATCCGCATTGGGCGGCTGTGAGCCTGGAGCATCTCCGGGGTCGGCAGCGGCAAGAGCATCGGCCACATCACTCTGGGCATTCTGGAGCGCATCTGCGGCAGCGGCCAAAGCGGCGGGATCCGCCTCCGCCTGTTTGGCGTCAGCGATATCCTGGCCAATTTCCTGGCTGGCCTGGGCAAGCGCATCCTGGGCCGCTTTCTGGTCCGCCTGCACATCGGCTGCCTGGGACGGGTCGGACATCGCATCCTGGGCCTGATCCATTGCTTTGGCGGCATTTGCCAGATCCTGGGACGCCGGCAGGGAAAGCGACTGCGCAGCCTGTTCCAAGGCGGCGACCTGATCTTCAAGTTTCTTTTGATTGTCCTTGGCTTGATCCATGGCTTTGGAACCAGCTTGGGCATTCAGCGCCTTGTCAGTCTGATTGCTGATCTGCTTCTGATCCTGCTGCGCCTTATCGATTTGTTTTTTAACATCCTCAAGCTTGGCCAGCGTGTCCTTTCCCGATTCGTCGGCCGCCTTCTGCGCGTCAGCCAACTGTTGTTCTAGTTGCTTCTGCGCCTCTTCAAGTTTGGCGATGGCCTGTTGCTGGGCCTTGGCCGAGTTGGGGAACTCCGCCAGTTTGGCGAGATAGCCCCGGCTGCTTTGCATCGGATTGATCGATTCCTTGACGAGACCGGAGGCCTTTACACTCAAAGTTTGCAGGTCCTGCTGCACCGTGTTTGCCGCATCCGCCAAAGCGCCTTGTTTGACATTCAGGCCCTCAACCATGTTCTTGTTGCTGGCGGCGGTATTGGTGCGGTCAAGCAGGTTGTTCTGATCTTCAATCAACTTTGCGAGGTCGGCCGTGGCCGCTGCAAGCGCATCCACAATGTTGGCAGGCGCGTTAAGGTCCTGGACAATGCGATGCAATTCGTCCCGGGCAATTTTCTGGTCGTTGAGCGCCTTGAGCAACTGGCCCCCTTTCAGGCTCTCATTGGCCTTGCTTAATGCCTGTTGCAATTTCCCTTCCTTGAAATCCTTCAGCGCCTTTTGCAGGGGCTTGGCATCATCGCCCGTGCTGGATTGCGCCACTTTTTCCAATTGGCCTCCGGCAAGGGCCACTTCATTGGCAATGGCGTCCTGGTCGGTTTGGAGGATTTGTTGGGTCGTCTGCTCCACGCTCGACAACTCGGCGTAGTTTCTTCCGGCGGTTTTGCGGGCCACATCGGAGGCGGTCAGCATGGCCTCAGTCTGGCGGTCTCTGAGTTCCTTGAAACGCAAGGGCAATTCATAGGCAGCCTGGCGCTGTTGATATTCCTTTAAAATCTGTTGGAACTGCATGAGGATGCCTTTTTGGCTGGCATAGGCATTAAACGCCTGGGCCAGACCGGCCCCGGTGTTGGAGGCTTCCCCGGCTTTTTGGAGAGATGTGATTACCCGTTCCATTTCCGGGCCCGAAAGATTGGAAAGCGCCGACTTGGTGGACTGTAAAACCTTGGCGTCGTCGCCTGAAATTCCATTGGCTGCCAGTTCATCAATCAGGGACTGGATCTGGGTGGCAACGGCCGCGGTATGCGCACGGACGTCCTGCTGATCGGCCTTGTTTTGCAAAATCTGGTCCTTGGAAGCATTCTGGGCCACGACCGGAACGATCAACCCGAGAAAAACAAGGCATTGGCACGCCGTCTTGATGTTGGAATGTGTGGAGAAGAGATGTTTCATAAGCGGTTGAATCCGTTAAGAGTTCCGTTAAATTGTTAATCTCCTTAACAACCCTAAACTACACTGGAAAGCTCTCATTTGTCAATGACTTAGCCTGAATGCAATTTTTATCTCTTTGAGTCTTTTGATTCGGGCTTTTCTTGAATGATGCCCTGCAAATCCTTGTTGATCTTCGTTTGGTCCCCCGAAATGATGTCAACTTCGCTCAAGCCGCTCAGCATGCGATCCATGACCTCAGCCCTCTTTTCCATCTCGCTGACCACTTTGATGATGTGATGTTCGCTCTCGGCTTTACCCGGCCCCGTTACATTGTTGGCGTCCTCGGCCGCCATCCAATATTCCAGGTTGGTGCCTTCCTTGACCGAGGGCCCCAGCGAGGCCAGATTCCAGTCCTGATACCGCTTTGAAAGGCTTTGGGGATGGCCCTGGCCCAGATCCATCTCGATTTTCTTGATCTCCCCACCCCCTGCCGCGGGGGTGTCTCCGTTGTCCAGATCCTGTCCTTGCATAATGCGATAACAGAGATAAATCCTTGCCAATCCGTAGTCGTCCTCCGCAAGAAACCCGATCGCCGGCTTTGCCTTGAGCGTGCATAATTCCTGGAGCCGTTCGGGTTGTGTGATTTGAACGGTGGGCGGGCGGTCCGGGATCAGATCGATCCGGTACTGCGTTTCATCCCCCGAGGTGATGTCCGCCTCATTGGTGAGCTGGATGGAAAATCCTGTCAGACCGGTGGCGGGAATATTGATCTCACCCGCCAGGTCCATGCCCTCGGATCCGCTGATCGTGAGTGGACGTTCCTGGCCCGTTCCAATCAACCTCAAAGTCGCCTTCTTGATTTTACTGTTGGCCAGCGCATGGATTTGCAGGCGGCTGCCCGGCAGCAGGGCCAGATTTCCCACGTTGCGCTTGACGGTGCCAAGCCCCGTATAGGCCGGGTAAACCTGCTCGCATTCGATGGATTTGACATTCGGCCGCGGAATGGTTTTGACTTGATAGGGTTCGCTGGTCCCGTCATTGAGCTGGATGGTATAGGTCAGAGGCTCCTCCACCCGCTCGATCTTGATGCTGAAATGATCCGGGTGCTCCCGCTTGGGGTCCAGCGTGATTTCCTGGACCCGCCCGGTATCGTAACGCAACGTGATCCTGCCGTGTGAGGGAACGATCCCGCGCGCCATTGCCTCAAGCGTGACGCTATCGCCGGCGGGAATGATCTTATTCCCGCTCAGGCAAATGACTTCGGTCTTGCGAGGAACCTTGGCTGACAAAAGAAAAACGCGCTTCAAGAGGGCCTCCGACCCGGGCCGGACCGCCACAAACAAGGCCCCCCAGGCAAGCGCCACAATCAAAAGCACTCCGGCACGGCGCAGCAACACGCGGGTGTCGATGATTTCGTCAAAGTTGAGGTGCCTCGTCTGGATTTGCGTCTCTTTCTGCAGGGCGTCGATCAAGTCCGCGGAACCGGACGTGTAGCGCGGCTGGGCAAATTGTACCGTGGCAATCAACCGTCCGCGAAACGCAGGCCAGTGTTTTTCCACAAGAAGCGCGCATGCGGTCTGGCCAAGAGGACGCAGAATATGGGGCAGGAGGCGTTCATGGACAAAAAATCCGAGCAGGGCAAGATCGCCGCACAAGATCAAGGCGCGCACCGCAACATGCAAATCGAACAGCCAATCCAGGAGCATTTGTCCGGCCAGGAGCAGCAGCGCCACGGCGCAATACAGCGCCAGTCTTTCGGCGACACGTACGAGGAGGAATCTCTGCCTCAGGCCCGCCAGCTTCTGTGTCAGCCATCCCGGCAGGGGTTGGCCGGGAATGGCCGGGGGAGCGTAGCGGGGCACGACGACCGTTGGCCGCGGTGCAATCTTCGGGGCCTTTTTCTTTTTTTTGGGTAAAGTGAGCACGGGCATGGGCGTAATTTCAGTTGCAGATCATTTCAACCGCCACAATTTGCGCAAAATCCATTCAGCGGTGAGGACAAGGATCATCAAGGCATAATACAGCGAAACAAAGCTCAATTCAACTTCCTGCGGTGATGGAATCCGTTCCGCGCTGCCATCCAGGCTGTTCGGCCGGTTTCCCTCGTCTTTCACGTCCGCCGCCGGGGCCGCCGCTGGTTCAAGCATCTTGTACAAATCCTCCTCGCGATACAGGGCGCCTCCGCTGCTTTCCGCCATTTTTTTCAGCAGAGGCAGGTTCATCGCGGTTTCCCCAAATTCAAACTTCGGCTCGCTGACACGGAAATCGAGTACACTGCCGGGATCATTCTGCGTGGAA
This sequence comes from Candidatus Methylacidiphilales bacterium, assembly GCA_028713655.1. Lineage (NCBI taxonomy): Bacteria > Pseudomonadati > Verrucomicrobiota > Methylacidiphilae > Methylacidiphilales > Methylacidiphilales bacterium. Next base: position 18,234 of record JAQTNW010000043.1, read on the forward strand.
AAGGCATAGACTCCCGGGGTGGTCACCACCAATTCTCCCTGATAAAAGCCCGGTTTCCCCGGCACCGCCTGCAGGGAAAGCTCCTTCCTGAGGTCTCCGGTTGCGCCGGGCTGCTCCGGCTTGATCGTCACGATTCCCGGAACCGACGCATCCAGCACCGGCTGGGACCCGTTGCGGTACAGCTTCCCGGAGATAACAACCCGGTCGCCGCTGACATAGTTTTTCCCGTCGGTGGATAATTGGGTCAGCTTGGAGGCGCCCAGAAGCCGCGGCAAGCCCAGCCGCAAAATGCCTTGCCCCCAAAAACGCGTGAAGTATTTTTCTCCGACATTATACCGCCAGCGCCAGGTTTCATCCGTGCCGACGTACAAGGCCTGGCCCGCTCCATAACTTTGCAGTGCCACCACCGGCATCGCCCCGGAACGGGTCACTTTTTCCGGCGACGGATCGGTCAGCAACACTTCGGCCGCCGGCTTCGCCCGCTCAACCCTTGCCGTCCAATAAACACCGGGAAGCTTTTTCCAGACAGCCAGATTTTCCTCATCCTTGTCCACCAGCCGCATCATGGTGGAACTCTGCCCCGCGGGCGTCAGGACGAGGGAGATCGTCCTTCCGGGGGCGCCGCCGGAAGATCCCGAAGATGCACCCTCAAGCTGAACAGGGAACAGGCTTTCAAGAGGCGTGTGGCGGTAGGAACCCGGCATGTATTTTTTTCCGGCGACAAAAATGATCCCGCCGCCGAAGCCCGACACCAGTTCGTTCATGCTTTGCATTTGGGCGTCATTGAAAATATGCGCATCCACATCGCCCAGAATGATGACGTCGTACTTCATCCAATCCTCCCTGTTCCTGGGGATATCGGAAAGATAGGGGGAATTTTGTTCCGTGCTGAGGGCCGGATCGCCGTCGCGGAGGATGAATTTTGCCTGCACACGCCGGTCCCGGACCAGCAACGCCTGCAAATAACGGAACTCCCAGCGCGGTTTGTCCTCGATATAGAGCACCTGGATTTTTCCGTCGATCACCCGCACGCGCTGGGACACTTTGTTGTTGTCACGCACCGCTTCGTCCGGCAGCGGCTCGATCGACGCTTCCAACTCGAAATTGCCGCTCTTCTGGGGAAGAAACTTCATCTGGATGTTCATCTCCCCATCCGCTCCAAAGGTGATGTCCTTGCTGTCCACAACCTCGTTCCCCAGCTTCAGCACCAACTTGGCCGTGCGCCCGTTCATCGCCTGGGAACGGACCAGGACGGAGACCGGGGCTTCTTCCCTGGCGAAGGTGACGGCCGGGGCAAAAATCCGGGATACAATGATGTCGTGCGGCAGGGTAATTCCGACGGCATATATATACAGCGGCACCTTGTCCTGCTGGGCCAGGGCCGCCGCATCCACAGGCTGGCTTCCATAGTTGTTGCCTCCGTCCGTGATTAAAAAAATTCCCGCCAAAGGCTGCCCGCGCTTGAGGTCCAGCAGGCTGCGCACGGCGTCCCCGATGGCCGTGTAGGGCTTGTCAAAGGAAATGGTGTCCAGAAAAGAACCATCGGCCGGTTTCTTTTCCCCCGCGGCGCTTGTCTTGCCGCTTGAAATGGGCTGAAGAGTTTGTCCGAACGCAAAGGGCACAAGATCATAGTTTTTGCCAAGCTGGGCCAGCAAGCCCAGCCGTTCGTTGGCCAGCATGGCCTTGAGCACGTCGGAGCGCGACAGTTGCTTGAACGGCGACGTATCACCCGGCAGCGCCTGGGCGAGGCCCTTTTTGGGATCCAGCAGCCCTTTGGCTATCGCGGCGCGTTTGAGGTCCCCATCCTCCTGGCGCAGGTCCTTGATCTGCATGCTCGCGCTGCCGTCAACGAGAACCAGCAACGAACGGCGGATGGTGCCCTCCACCGTAAGCAACAGCACGGGCCGCATCAATAACAGCAAAATCAGGCAAAGCAGAATCGAGCGCAATACAATCAGGGTCCACTTTTTCAGCGGCGAAAGCGCCGGCGTGGTGCGAAGATATATCAGGACCGTGGCTCCAACAACAATCAGCCCCACGATGAAGGCCATTCCTGGGCTGATGCCATGAAAGGCAATGGTGCTGTCGGTCACACGCACCGAGTCCGGCATGTGGATCCCAAAAAAGTTAAGCAGGTTTTTCATCGGCTTCAGGTCACCTCGATTGGCTAAAGCGTTGTGCCAGGAATGTTTCAAGCGCGGCCAAAACCAGCGCCAGAATCAGCAGCGGAAACCACAATTCCCGGCCAATCCGCGCGGCGGAAAGTTTTGCTTTAAAAGAAGTCTCCGGGCCCCATTTCACCACCTCGGCCGCGCTCCCAAGCACCTTCAACTGCTCGGGCGACAAAGGCGTCAGGTTGGATTCGGCGGGGTCGGCCTGCGCCGCAAAGTAAAGCGTGGTACCAGGAGCGCGTCCAATGGTGACACAGTAGGCGCCCGCCTTGTCGGCCCCGTCATATTGTACGGTGGGGCTTCCGTTCACCAAGGCAACCTTGCCCACGATGCGCGGGAGGCTCTGGATCCCCGGCACCCTCACACTCACGTCCTTGTTCAGCAGGTCGTTGCTCACGGCGTACGAGAATTTTTGCCCCACTGCGATGTTCAAGCCTTCCTCCTGCCGTTCAACCAGAGAACCCAGCATCCGGTTCATGAGGGGAACAAATGCCGGGTGGATGGGCAAATCATTCCAAACAAGTGTCGCGCTGCCCGAGAATAAAACAACCCGCCCCAATCCCCATGTGTGTTCCACGACGGCCGGATCGCCACCCTCAAAATGAAGAACCACGCGCGGCTGCCCATCCGGCGGATTTGCATCCCCCTTGGCCGGCGCTTTCCAAGGCGCGGGCGTGAGCGGGTAATAAGCGTAAAAATGGGACGAAACCAGCGTGCCCGCCATCGGGTCGTTCCAAAGCGCGCTGATGGGATGATCGTAGTCCTTCGATTGCAGGATGAACGGCTTGTCATGCTGGTTCGGGTCTCCTTTCGTAATACCGAGCCGGGCCGGCAAAAAGTTTCCCCGCCCCAATTGTCCGTTGTAAAAATCGAGGTCGCAATGGGGTCCCGGAAGGATTGCCAGGCCTCCACCCTGCCGGACGTAGTCCATAAACGTCTGAACCTGCGTAAGCGCCAGCGAATCGACCCCCAGAAGAAAGACGGCGTCGTAGTCATCCAATGAGATTCCGCTCAGTTGCGAGGCGGTGATGCTGGTTGTTTTGATGTAATAGCTGTCCACCTCGGCGGGCGCCACCGGCACAAGCGCATTCCTGACAAAAAAGTCGTCGGATTGCGAACGCACCGAGGATGCCGATCCCTGGATGAGCAAGACTTTCACCTTGTGGACGGCATGCAACGCCAAAGTGCGATGATCGTCCGCGGGCAGGCGGTCCGGAGGAATTTTGGCTGTTATCGTATGATAGCCGTCTGAACGGATTTTTGCAAAAAGCGACACGCTGCGGGATGACCGCGCAGCGATGCGGTCGATGATCTTTTCATCGATGGAAGGCTCATCATCCACCTGCAGGCTGACCCGGACGTCCCGCACTTCGCTTTGGCTTCCATTGCTGATCTCGACGCTGCAACGCAGGGGCTGGTTGACAGGCGCCAGGCCGTTGTCCAGTCGCAATCCCGTGACGCCCAGATTGCTCTCGCTCTGGTCTCCCACCAGAATGATATGCACCGCGATCTGCTTCTGGATCTCGGACATTTGTTTGCTCAGTTGATCAAGCTGCCCCCAGCCGTTGGCCTGCCCATCCGTAATGAGATAAATCTCCCTGGACCCGCCCCCGCCGTGCTTTTGCAGGGTATCCACCGCGAGTTGCAACGCCACGGACAGGTCCGTCGCCCGGTCCGTCAACTTGGCGTCGCGGACCGTTTTGCGCAGCAGGTTGAAATCATAAGTGGGCTCGGGAATCGCAGGCTGGACGTTGTTTGACGCAAAAAACAGGGCCGAGGAAGAGCCTTGCGGGAATGCCTGGATGATTTGTTCCGCCGCAGCCTGCGCCTGTTCCAACCGGGTCTGGATCCCGTTGGTCAGCCCCATGCTGTAGGAGTTGTCCAAGATCATCACCGCGGTGGCCACATGGGTGCCCGATTGGTGCCTGCCCGATTCCCAATTTGGCCGGGAAAGCGCCAGAATCAGCAAAGCCACGAGCAGGCAGCGCAGCAAAAGCAGAATGAGATCCTCGATTTGCAGGCGGCGCTGGTTTTTTTCAATGCTCTCCAGCAAAAAACGCATCGCCGCCCACGGCATCTCGCGCACCTGCATCTTGTTCAGCAGATGGATGGCGATGGGAATGCCGATCGCAGCCAGTCCGAAAAGGGCGCCAAAGTTGAGGAACGTCATGGGGGTTGAATCTGCTGTTTCTTGCCGGGCAATTTTCCTAACGCGACGTCACCTTGTGACGGAAAGCCAGGTACTCGCTCAGGATTTCAGCCAGCGTTTTTTCGGTGTTCACAAGGACATAATGACAGCCCGCATGGTCGCAAATGGAACGGATGCGCTCGCGGTATTCATTGAAGGTTTTGAGGTAGCTCTTGCGCAAATCGGCGGGCGCAATTTTCAGCCGGGCGCCCCCCTCCAGCCCGATAAATTCCACCATGCCTTGAAATGGAAATTCCAGCTCGCAGGCGTCGAGCACATGGAAAACAATGACTTCGCTTCCGCCGAAACGCAGGCGCTGGATTCCCGCTTCAATCGAAGCCTCATCATCGAAAAAATCGCTGATAAGAATGATGATGCCGCGGGACCGTATCATCTGCGCCAGGTCATTCAGGCTGTTGCCCAGATGCGTCGTTTCCCGGGTCTCAAAAGCGGCCAACTGGTCCATGATCAGGAGAAGTTTCCCCACATTGTCGGTTCGCTGCGCCGTTTCCCGGATTCTCTCGTCAAAAAGCTGCAACGAGACGGAGTCCCCCTGAAGCACCACCAGATAGGCCAGGCACGCGGCCAGGGCCTTGGCATATTGAAATTTGGAGAGCTTGCCCGACCCGTAATTCATGGACGCGCTGCCGTCCAACGCAATGCTGGCGACAAAATTCGTGTCCTGTTCGTATTGCTTGATGTAATAACGGTCGGTTTTCCCAAGCACCTTCCAGTCCAGGTGGCGCAAATCATCGCCGACCGTGTATTCACGGTGCTGGGCAAACTCGATGGCAAATCCGCGAAACGGAGAACGGTGCTCCCCCACACGGTATCCCTCGACCACTGTGCGGGCCATGATCCCAAGTGCCTCACCCCGGGCGAGCGCGTCGGGATCCAGCAATTCGTGACGGGCAGACTTTTCCATGCCGGCCGCTTAAGCAAGAGGTTCGTTCTGGGGAATTTCTTCGAGCAGCATGTCCACGATTTTATCCGTGGTAATTTCCTCGCCCTGGGCCGCAAAATTCAACGCCATGCGATGCCGCAGAATGGAATGGGCGACAGCCGCGACGTTGTGGCAACCGACATACACCTGCCCATGAATCAAGGCATGCGCCTTGGCCGCCATGATCAACGCCAGGCTCGCGCGCGGGCCGGCCCCGAAACTCAACCACTTTTTGCAAAACGGCAGCGCTTCCTCCGTCTTGCATCGCGTGGCCCGCACAATCCGTTTGGCGTACATATACACATGGTCGGGAACCGGAATCGTCTTGACCGTCTCCTGGATGAAAAGCACCTGCTCGGCGTTCAAAACCGGTTGGGGCTTTTCCCCCACCATGCCCGTGCCCATCTTCATGATCATGAATTCTTCGTCGTCACTCGGATAATCCACATAGATCAGGAAGAGGAAACGGTCCAATTGCGCTTCCGGCAGGGGATACGTGCCTTCCTGTTCCAGCGGGTTTTGCGTGGCCAGCACAAAAAATGGTTCGGGAAGCTTGCGCGTGTTGCCGCCGACCGTCACCCGCCGCTCCTGCATCGCCTCGAGCATCGCGGCCTGCGTCTTGGGCGGCGTACGATTGATTTCGTCCGCAAGCACAATGTTGGAAAACAACGGCCCGGGAAGGAACTTGAACTGCTTCTCGCCCGAGGTCGGGTCCTGGTAAATAACCTCGGTGCCCGTGATGTCACTGGGCATCAGGTCCGGCGTAAACTGGATGCGCCGGAAACTCATGTGCAGGGTTTGCGCAAGCGTGGAAATCAAGAGCGTCTTCGCCAGCCCGGGCACACCCACCAACAACGCATGGCTCCGGGTGAAGATGGCAATCAGGATTTCCTCAACCACCTGGGACTGCCCGACAATCACTTTGGAAAGCTCGGTCTGGATGCTGGCATGGGCGTTCCTGCAAAATTCCACCGCCTGGATGTCGCTCTGCGCCTGTTCGGGGGCGGGCGGGGTTTGTTCCAGGACTTCGGTGGATGGGACGGCAGATTCGGTCTCGGCGCTCATAAATAGGAATTGTGGGTTTTGGGGTTTTGGCTGCAGTTAAAGCCGTTTATATTCGTGTCGGCTTTGCCAAAATGCAACTTAAAATGTCTGGTGTGGATTTGGCCGGGGGATTCAGTTACAGTGACGGTAATGGGACTGCCTGATCGACAATTGACAATCGACGATTGGTTATCGGCTATCGGCTATCGGCTATCGGCAATAGTCCGTAGGCAATTGGCCAACCGGGAATGAAGATACAGAAAAAAATAATGAGCCTAGTAAATCCACCAAAGCCAAACCGACCGCGCCAAGGCAAACTCCAAATCACCACGGTGCTTGATGGCCGATATCAGGCGGCCTGACCCCTTTCCCATGCGACTCCTCTTTCTCGGAACCGGCACCTCCCTGGGAGTACCCATGATAGGCTGCCCCTGCGAAGTCTGCCATTCCAGCGACCCCCGGGACAAACGCTTCAGGTCCTCCGTCGTGATTCAAAACGACAAAACCATCCTGATCGACACCACGCCCGACTTCCGCTCGCAGGCTCTGCTCCACGGATTGAACCACCTGGATGCCGTGGTTTACACACACGGCCACAACGACCACATCATCGGCTTCGACGACCTGCGGCGCTACTGCGCAATCAGCGGAAATCCCATGCCCATCTATGGCTCCGCCGACACGCTGGAACATCTCGAAACCATATTCCCTTATGCCTTCAACCCGCCCGAAATCATCCCCACCTACGTCCGCGTCCTGCCTCACAAAATCCGCAAGCAATTCGAGATCGGCCAAACCAGCTTTATCCCGTTGCGCGTCATTCATGGCACGATGCCCACCTACGGCTATATTGTGTGCGATCAAGGCGTGAAAAAAGCTGCCTATATACCCGATTGCGCTTCCGTACCGGAAGAAACAGCCGCCCTGCTGCAGGACATTCCGGTTTTGATCATCGACGGTTTGCGCGACAACCCCCACCCCACCCACCTGCACATCAAGGCGGCCATCGACGTGGCCCGCCAGGCCCGGGCCAAAACCACATACCTGACCCATCTGACCCACAACATCATGCATGTCCGCAAGGAAAAGGAACTGCCTGCGGGGGTCTTCCTCGCGTATGATGGCCTGAGCCTGGACTTATGAAATGAAGGCCCTTAACCCGGATGTTTCACACGCTTCTGAAAATCTCAGCAAAGTGTCCTGCTCCAAAGTGTGGCAGGAACTGGGGTGCAGGAACATCCGGGTTACAAGCAAAACCGCCTGAATGGGTATTTTGTTTTGATTTTTGAATTGGAACTGCCTTATTTGGAGGCGGTTTTGCAATAGCCTGCATATGCCCAGTTCGTATCTTTCCGCTGTTACGTCCCGGCGCTAACAGGTTGACCATTGAAATGAGTATGAAATATGCAGGTTAACCCGTCCATTCCGCTTCTCTTTCTCCTGCCCTGCCTCGCGGCAATCGGCCAGACAACCGATCCCGCGCCCGCGCAACCGGAACGGGAACTCAACCGCCATGTCATGGTGGTGTACAATGAAAACGAACCGTCAAGCGAATCCCTGGCCCGGTATTACGCCCAAGCCCGCAACATCGGCGCGGATCACGTCCTGGGCATCCGCTGCCCCGCCGACGAGACCGTCTCGCGCAAGGCCTTCGAGGAACAAATCCGCCAACCCATCGACGACTACCTGACCGGAAAGGGGTGGTTCAAGCGGATTGAGTGTACCGTCCCCTCCACGATCCAAAAGCTCAGGATCCAAAGGACTGAAAACAATCCGATCTGGGCGCTGGTGCTCATCCGCGGCATTCCCCTGCGCATTGAGGAAGATTCCACCCTGCCCCCTCTCCTCCAAATCGCCGAACCCTTGCGCCCCAACCGCGCGGCGGTCGATTCCGAGTTGGCGCTTCTGCCTTGTCTTGGATTCCCTGCCGCCGGCTTTGTTCCAAATCCCTATTATTCGGAAAAATTCATCCGCCCCTTCAGCCAGGCCTATGCCGACTGGATGATCCTCGTCGCGCGCCTGGACGGCCCGCAACCCTCCGATGTCAGGGCCATGATTGATTCCGCCATCGAAACGGAAAAAATCGAGCTGACCGGACGCGCTTATTTCGATTCCCGCAACATCACGGACCCAAAGGACCCTTATTTTATCGGGGACGACTGGATGCGCCAGGCGGCCGACGCCGCCTCCAAAGCCGGCTTAGAAACATCCTTGGATACCTCGCCGGAAGTCGTGCCCGCCGACACGCCGTGGGACGCCGTCGCTTTGTACGGCGGCTGGTACACCCAGGATTGTTCCGGGCCGTTTTTGCAGCCCGACTTCCGTTTCCAACCGGGCGCCATTGCCTATCACCTCCATTCGTTCAGCGCCGAATCGATCCGCAGCCCGGATAAATTCTGGGTCGGCCCCCTGGTCAGCCGAGGAGTGGCCGCCACCATGGGTTCCGTGTACGAACCCTATTTGAAGCTCACACCCAACGTCTATGTCTTTTTCCGGAACCTGCTCGCGGGCCTTTCGTTTGGCGAGGCCGCCTACCAATCCGAACCGGCGCTGTCCTGGACCATCACCATGGTCGGCGACCCCCTCTACCGCCCCTTCCCGCGGCATCTGTTTGAAAGCGTCAAACTGGCTGCCGACCAGAAATCCGAAAAACTTCCCTGGCTCATCCTCCGCATGTGCCGACTGCTGGCCGCGCAGAACGAGCGCCCGCTGGAAGAGCGTTTGAACCAGATGCGCACCCTCTCCAAATTTGTCGGCGATTCCGGGTCGTTCCAGGAAGGGTATGCGGACATTTTATTCAAGCTAAACCAGCCTCCGGAAGAAATTATTTCCGCCTACCGCCAGGCCGCACTGTTCGCCACCTCCGAAAACACCGCCATCCGAGCCTCATTGAAACTGGCGGATTACTACATCCAACTCAACCGCCCAACTGACGCCTTTGCGGTTTACGACAGCCTGATGCAGCACCACCCGGCCAAGGCGGTTTATTTCCAGGTTCCGCAAATCGCCGCCCAACGCGCCACCCAAACCCGCTGGCGCCAGCTTTCAACCGAAACGCAAAAAGAAATCACCCCGCCCCAACCCAAGCCGTAACCAGGGGAAAATGTGGAAATGAGATGCAGAAGTCATCTGCCGTATATTTCTTTTCGATGTCCTATACGCAAGACAAGCACTTCGGCATCGAGAATAACAAAAATCACCCGATAATCTCCAACCCTGAGTTTTCTCATACCTGAAAATTCCCCCTTAAGCATGGGATAATCAGTAGGGCGTGCAACCAAGGTTTTATCAATCTTATCAAGTATGCGTTTTGCTTCAGGCTTGCTAATATGTGCAAGGTCTTTTTCGACGCTCTTTTTGTAATCGATTTTATAGGCCAAGTGATTTCCTCAGTTCCCGGCTTGAAATAATCGAATCTTTTTGGTCGCGTAAACGATCTAAAGCGATTTGCACATCTGCAAAGTCCTCAACGTAACTTTCAAGGGCTTTTTGAATGTGAAATGAACGGGGGCGCTCAGTTTCTTCAGCAATGGATTTTAATTCCTTGGCTAAAACATCTGGCAATCGGATGGACACTGCAATACTCATGACATCTCCCTCTGTATTCTTCTGTAATACAGACGTACACAAAGTATGCAGTGCTGTCAAATTGTTTTTTGATCAACGTCACGCATCGGGCATGACCTGCGACGGCGCGGCTCCTGACGGAGCGTAGCGACTAGCAGGAGGCGTGACGGAGCAGGTCATTGGCCTGGATGCACTGGTTCGACATTTTCATTTCAGAATTTGATCGTATTCCGAATGGTGTCCGATCCAAATCCAGACCAATCCCTCTTTGCGTATTTTCGCTACTGCTCGATAATGAGCACCGACACGGACTGACCAAAATACTCCCACTTTCTTAAATCTTAAATTTGGATTCTCGGGGTGGGTTTTGAAAATCTCAAAATTTTTATCTGCGAGTTTCTGAATATTGTCTGGCTACCGACGGTAATGGAACCAGAAATCGGGGGAGGCAAAATGTTTCACAAAGGCGTACAGCGTCCGGCCTCAAAATCCTCGTCCGCTTTGAGGGCGAGGCGGTCGAGCCTGCCGGACGCAACATCTGCTTCAAACTGTTTATCCCACTGATCTGCAACAAACTCCTCAAACCACTGGGAAAACAGGGACAGTTCCTGCGGGGGAAGCAGGGAAACAGCCTTTTCAAGTTCTGCAACACTCATAATGGTAGAATAACCACAAAATGCAGAATGGCAATATTTTCATTGTCCAAGCTCACCCACAGCCGGTTCCTGCGTAAGCAGGAATCATGAAGGGCGGAACGCCCGGCATGAAGGCTGTTGGGTGCAGCGCCTGGTTCGGTGTTTTATACTTCGACGTATTCTGCAACAGAAGAAGGAGATGGAATGTCCACCCCATCTTCTCTGAGGCCATCAAGGTGAAACTCAACTGCTTCTTTAATCAGTTTTTCGGTTTCTTCGATGGTTTCGCCCACGGCAATACATCCGGGAAGATCAGGGACATAAGCACCGTATCCAGTTTCGGATTTTTCAATTAAAACCGCGTAGCGCATAATTTCTCCTTATTTCCATCCTGCTTGTTTGAAAATACTATTCTGAGTGCCTTTTGGCACGTCTAATTTTGGGTGGCCTGCCACAGTGACTCTCAACCCCGGTTTCTGCGGGTGGATAAACTGCCGGTGACTGCCCTTCTGCCGAGCCAGCGAAGCGCGCAGCCTGCCCAAGCAGGATGCGTGACTGAGCGCCAAGCAAAACCGGCGCTTTGCACAACTACCAGCGCGGAAGGATATTGGTAGCACTGTCTGGTTAGGTATTGAGTCGTTTGGCAAGGTCATCGATCGTCGCATACCACTTGGGCGCATCGTCGGACTCATCCCAGAGTTCTTTCAGCTCGGAGTTGGTTCGGATGCGTTGAAGTGCAGCCAGTGCAGTCGGAACGAGAGCGGCGGCGTTGAGCGTACCGTGCGTGTCCACCCACTGTTTGGCGTTGTCGGGGAACTTGGCGACAGGCTGGCCGTGGAGTGCTGCGATAATCTCTGCCGCTGCAATGGCACTGGAACAATCTGGGGCTTCTAAATACTCATCGCCAATGTCGGTAACGCGGTGTAGCGCGTCAGCAATCGCTGATGTATCAGACGACTTCTCAAGTTCATAAAGCCAATCGCCTGCATCATCGTTGTCAAATGGTCCGAAGTTCCATGCTCCCATAATGTGTTTTCTGGTTGGTTGTTGTTTTGTTGATTGTGTGAAAGTGTGATTATTACACCAACGTCCCCAAGCTCAGCGACAGGCGGAGCGGGCGCGGCACCTGCCGGTGAGTGGAAAGGTGGCGGTGGTCGGCCGCAGGTGCCGTGACCGCGGAGCCTGTTCGCTGCAGCGCATGGTTAGTCGATTGGTTGGAGTCAGTTCCGGCTCCCGTCGAGTTCCTCGACTAAGTGTCGGACGTGCTCATAATGATCATCTAGCATGACTTGAAGGCGTCGGAGAAACTCGATGATTCCGGTAAGATCTCCCTTCATGCCTTTGATGATATCGACGAGCTGTTCATCAACCTGTGCGTTTACGCGTGGATCGGGCGAAGCGTCTTTCTGTCGATAAACCTTCTGCCAGATGCGAAAGCCCCGCTCCATGTGTTCTTCGTAGGTCTCTACCAAACTCAAATCTGATGGTTTGAGTTTTTGCGCGAGTTCATCGCGCGTTAGCGTCTGAATCGTGTTGCCCTGCTGTCGAACCACGATTTTGTCGTCTTCGCCGGTAATCTTGTAACGCCAGCGCTCGTCGTCGCCCTCCGCTTCTTTCGGGCGCTTTAGAAGCACTGATTTGATCTGGCCGCTAATCTTGTCGAAAATTTCGAGAGCGGTCTTCGTGGCGGTGACAACTTGAACGACGGTTAAGGGATCAATCATGGGTTTCCAGTGTATTGGTGGAGGGTTATTGGTGCAAACGCGAAATCGCCAACGTCACGCATCAGGCATGACCTGCGACGGCGCGGCTCCTGCCGGAGCGTAGCGACAAGCAGGAGGCGTGACGGAGTAGGTCATTGGTCTGGATGCGCTGGTTCGGATTTTCTGGCTTTAGATTCATTCCTTTTGTTTTGGAGTTATTAATCTAAAAATAATGTCGGCAATCTGGGTCCCAAGAGACATGAATGCAACAATGCAGATTCCATCAGCTATCTTTCTGAGAAGTGAAACATCGGCAAAAAATCCCGGGTTTTTCAATCCTGTGATCGCGTAAAAGGTAAAGGCCAGAACAAAGCCAATGATAGAGCCCGCGAGTATCGAATAAGGACTGTAGAATTTTTTCATTTTTTGTAATCCGAACGTCCGTCATGACCCGCGCGCGAAGCGCGTTGGGTCAATGACATGGTTCGGATTCTTCATTCTTCTGTTTCTAACCGGATGTTGAACTTTCCATCCGTATTATCGACCGTAACAAAACTTCCTTCTATAATATTCAGCTTTTGGGCAAGCCAATCCCTGATCTCGATACAAAGGAATCCATCTTGAATCTCGCTGATTCCTTCGCTGCACTCTGCAAGCTTATCTCCACCCGCATCTAGAGGAATGCGAAGCATTAGTTTCTCTCCATTTTCTCTACTGGTCCGCAAAGTGAGGTGACATCAGTCATATTTATCTTCCGAACGTCACGCATCAGGCATGACCTGCGACGGCGCGACTCCTGGCAGGAGCGTAGCGACTAGCAGGAGGCGTGACGGAGTAGGTCATTGGCCTGGATGCACTGGTTAGCAGTTTTATTTATTCTCGGTCATAATCTTCTGCCTCACAAGCAAATACCCTTCGACAACGGACGCAGTACCGTCCAAATCAATTCTGATATACTTCTGCTTCTCTGGCGGAAGAAGGGTGTTCCCCACCCTTCGACATATGGTGGGAGCGTATGTTGCCAAATAGTAAGGTGTGGAACCCTGCGCGGTGGCGGTATTAGAGTAAGCTGTGGGATACACCGGAAAGGTAGGATAGAGGGTAATAGAACGGAGATAATAATCGCTAGGCAATTTTAATTCCGCGATTTTCGCTTCTGCGACAGATGCTGCTTTGGCTAGCGATAAGGCCGGAGGAGAGTCGACCTGCGCATGAACCCGAGCAGCACATACAATGATAGCGAGAAGCAGGGGGGATACTTTCATGTTTTTATTCTGCTAACGACACGCATCAGGCATGACCTGCGACGGCGCGGCTCCTGGCAGGAGCGAAGCGAAAGCAGGAGGCGTGACGGAGTAGGTCATTGGCTGGATGCGCTGGTTAGACGGTTTGTTCTACTGAGCGTAAATCCGGTTCCGCAAAAGTCGAGAAATCTCCCTCTCGATCTTGATCCTAATCCAGAGTTTTTTCCACCCTGCCGCGTTGACCAAGTCC
>JAQTNW010000044.1 GCA_028713655.1 Candidatus Methylacidiphilales bacterium
TTGGAGAAGCCAAGGAGCAGATGGGATTGCGGCGGGCGCGTCTGCGGGGCAAAGTGAATGTGTTGGAGCAATGCTTAATGACGGCCACGGCCCAAAATATCAAACGTCTGGTCAAGGCGCTGGAGCGGATGCCTGCAGCAGCAATAACTGCAGTTCAAAATCAAGCCAAACAGTCCGCAATCCTTTTGGCACACGAATTGAATCTTTTATTTATCGAAATCAGTCGAGCAACCTTCAGATGCATTCCATGTGAAACCTAACACCCCTTTTTCAACAGCCTCTCAATTCTCAACGCTTGAGAAGCTGTTGAAATAATCCACAGATTACACAGATTTGGGAAAACTTCCGATCAGCCTCTCTGTGGAAATCTGTGGATTGATCTCTCGGTAATAGTTTGTCAACAGCCCATGACAAGTGACATTGATTGGAGATCGTGGGTCAGGAGTCATTCCTTGACAAAGCGCAGCAGGCGTTCGGGAAGTATGTCAGGCTTTCTACTTCTCAGAGGGATGGTTGCCGTTGGGTCGCCCTTTCGAGGCTTTGCGTTTTACAAGCAGGAATGGTGTCCAACTATCGTGCATTGCCACGAATCTGTGCGGACGAGGTTCCGACAACAGGATCACAGACGCTGACTGCTCCCCCACCGAAAAGATAGATTGGCGAGGAACCCGGGTTTAAGGTCAATTGATTTCCCCTGGCATGAAGCGTCGTGCAATTCCCCATGATGTCCATCCGCGTGAGTACCCCGGTGGAGATGCGCAGTGTGACGGATGGATTTCCAGAGTTGCCCCACAGAACCAGCAGCGGGCCATCGCCACGCCGCCACTCATATATTGTTATATCCCGGGTGGAGCGGTCTGCAACATGCCCGGCATCAGCCAATGCATCCGCCATCACCGCTTGCGCAACAAATTGCGGACGGGGCTGGAATGCCGAAGTGACCATGCTCCAGTCGTTGTCGCCGACAAAACCCCACATCGTAATCGACTCGATGCGGCCGTGTAATTTTACCGCCGGACCAACCCTGCAGCGGACCAGATTTTCCGCTCCCTTTCCTTCTTCATATCGCCGTTTGTCTCCACTAAAAGGCGATCTTTGATCCATGTTTTCTTCCTGCCAAATGTTCCTTTGCGTGTCGCCATGCTTGTCAAACAAAGTGATGGAATTTTGCATCATTTCGATTTCACCCCAATACGTGTTTAAAATGGCACCATCAAACTTCCCATTAACGGGCGGACCATACATTCTTTCAATCGTATTTCCCGGATTTTGCTCCGGCCGGACTTCAGGCAGTTCCGTGGCAAGGTTGCCGATCAACACCGGCAGGCCAGGTGCGGCCGCCCTGATCCCGTCATGGATCGCGCTGGCCATGATGTCGTACTCCTCGTCGGACATGATTGTTCCGTCCTGCAGCGGACGATAGCCCGGATTTTGCAGGGTCCGGTGATTGGATTGCTCGATACCCCAGTTTCCAATCGCTGCGACCTGTTCCTTGAATGCCTCTGCCAGTCTTTGTCCACCGGCTTTGAATGACAGGGGGTCGATAGGCCGCCGGAAGGCGCCACCCGGCACAATTTGCAGAACACAGCGCATGCCAAGGTTGCGGTACCAAGCGATCTCACGTCTGGCTGTTTCGATATTTTCCCGGGTCATGAAATTTTCGTAAGTGGTTTCCACCCGCACCCAGCCAATCCCGAATCCGGCCACTTTGAGCATCTGAGCGAGGACCCGATCCGAGGGGCGGCCATCGGCATAAATCCGGGTCAATAGAGTGACGCCCCAGATGTTCGCGGCGGTGCGGGGGCGGGTCAGCGGGGGCAACACCGCATATCTGCCGCTAAACGTGCCGATGATGGCTCCGGATGTACTGTCAACAGCCTCGATATCCAGATAAAACGCGCCAAAGCGATGGGTGGGAGGTAAAGTTGCATCAAACGTGGCCGTATCAAACCCGGACACTATTTGCGCCGGCCCTGAGATCGGATCCTCCGCGTTTCCAACCCAGTCCGTACGCACCACACGCAAAGCGATTTTGCGATCCTCTCCGCAAAGACTTGTTATGCAAATTTTCAAGTGGACCGGTTTCGACGCATCATCATAGAGATTTCCGGGTTGCACATTCTCAACGGTACCCCAGCAGCTAGCGGGGGATGGCAGGCTATCGGGTGAGGAAAGATAAGGAGGTTTGACCTGGGCCGTGGCATCCCGGAACCAAAGTGCGAAAGCGCGCGTGGTTTCAAATACATCCATTGCGTCGGGAATGGGAGCGCCTTTGGGCAGCACCCATACCACAAGATTATCCGCCAATAGGGTACCCCATCCGCCCTGGTTCGCCTGGTATTCATGTCCGAAACGCAATCGCATGGTTACAGCACCGTCAGGCGCAACGTGCGGCATTGTGACGCCGTAGGTCCAGGTAGCCGTTGGAATCCGGTCAAACATTCCGGACCGCACAAAGTTTTTTGGCGGCAATTGTTTTCCATGGCTGTCGTAAAACCTCAGTTCCAAGGGGCCCAGCCACGAAGTGCCAAAAGGTCCGGGCTCGTCCAACTTGGGGTCGATGACCTTATTGGCATGAAGCCAGCCTGCAGCCACATAGGCTTGGCCGACGGCACAGGGCATCGGGTCAGACAACCAGTATCCATCAACCGGATTTCTTCCGTGCCACTGTGTGTTTTTTGAAAGCGGCGGATCCAGGGATTCCAACAGCAACGCGCCGCCGCCCGAGTAAGCCTGGTCGCGCGACCATTCACCACGCGCCCTGCCCATATTGAAATCGGGACGCCCATTCAGATGGTATCCGGCGATCTGTTCTGCGGTCCAATTCTTGTCCGCTCTCCCAATAAATGTCCAATGGGCTGGAAGATTCCCCTCGCCCTCCTCGATATTTCCGTTGAGGAGCAGATTTTTGGCAAAATCCACCCCAAGAGATGGCAGGGCTGGCGCGTGTTTGACGTTTGCCTGAGCTTGCGGTTGCGTGTTGCCGGCGCCGACGGGCGGCTCTTGGGCGACGCAAGGCAACAGGATGAAAAGCAGCAAAGTCTGGCAATAAAGAAATCTCCTGGGGTTCACGAACAAATTCCAATCTGAACGGCAGGAATGTTCTTGTCAATTTCCCGCAATTCCCGGCTCCGGGTTTTATTGGGAGAAGTGGACAGTCGTCTTTTCCTGCAAAACATGGAAGCCATCCAGGCCTAGATGTTAGTCTTTCACGGAAACACAGAAGACAAACCCCATTATTCGTGTGACTTGTCCCCATGCCAGCCTTTAGCGACTTCGTAAAAAGGGGTAAATCCCCGGCTTGTCCTCCGGCAGGAGAAGGCTAAGGCAATTGGCATGGGTGTTACAGAAATCCTTCACGAAATTGATTCCCTTCCCGCCGAAACGCGCTGGCAGGTGCTCGAACACACCCGCCATCTGTTAGAACCGGAAATCCCTGAAAGCTTCAAGCGGGCGATGGCGGAAATACAACGTGGCGAAGTAATCGATTTGGATGAAACACTCAAGGAACTGGATCACACCGAGTGAACTACCGCTTCCGTGCGGCAAAGTCTTTTAGTCGTTCTCTGGCCAAGCTGCCGCTCTCCCAGAAAAGGCAGCCAAGGCCGCTTTCAAAGTTTTCAAAAATGACCCGTTCGATCCCCGGTTGCGTACTCATAAAATCCACAAATTATCCGCTGCTTAGGGTAAAACCATCCCCCTCCATTCACCTCTTGCAGCACGGGGGCGTTGTGGCTAGATTCGTCCCCTATGCAATCCATACTCGTCACGGGTGGCGCCGGTTTTATCGGCTCCAACCTCACGCTCCGGCTCCAGGAACTTCATCCCAAGGCCTGGATCACCGTCATTGACGACTTTCGTTCCGGCAATTTCAAAAACCTGCAGGGCTTTCGAGGGGATTTCGTGGCTGCGGATCTCTCCCGTCTCGACTGGAAAGCGCAGTTTCAAAAACCATGCTGGGATGCGGTGTTCCATCTGGCTTCCATCACCGACACAACCGAGCACAACCAATTCCTCCAGACCCACGACAACGTGGAAGCCTTTCGCAAGCTGCTCGATTTCATCGCGCCCTTGAAGACCCCCATCGTCTATGCCTCCTCAGCCGCCACCTATGGCATCAGCGGCGGCGTCAATCACGAGGACGACGCCCCGGCCCCGGCCAACATCTACGCCTTTTCAAAAGTCCAGCTCGACAACCTGGCGCGCCACTATACCTCGCTTCATCCCGGCCTCAAAATTGTCGGCCTGCGCTATTTCAATGTCTATGGCCCGCGCGAGGCGCACAAGGGCATACCCGCCAGCATGATTTATCATCTGGCCCAACAGATGATCTCCGGCAAAACACCTCGAATCTTCAAGTTCGGCGAACAAATGCGCGATTTCGTCTATGTGAAGGACATCGTAAACTACACCATCCGCGCGTTGACCGCGCCGCAGTCGGCGATTCTGAACGCGGGTTCCGGGGAGCCCCGCCCGTTCAATGACATTATCAGCATCTTGAACAAGGTTCTGGGCACATCGATGAAGCCTGAATATTTTGACTGTCCCTACCCGTTCTACCAGCCTCACACGGAAGCCGACATGTCGAACACGCAGCGCGTGCTGGGGGTCAAATCCGAATACTCCCTGGAAAAGGGCATTCAGGATTATTACGACTCAGGCTTTCTGGTTGCGCGAAAATAGCCAATTCCAGGCCTCCGCCTGTCGCCTATTTCTTGGTTTTGCATAATCCCCGGACTGTGCTAGCTTGGCTTTGTATCGCACGCAGAGTTTATGTGTGAGAAAAACATTCGGCTGCCGGGCCGTTTGAGAAGCGGCCCGCTCAGATTGGCAGCGCTCGGGGAAACCCCGCCAACGTCGGGTACTCGGTCTGGATGTATAAAAATCAAGTTGGCATTCGTTATGCTCTCTAATTTCGTGCCGAATCAACGGCACTATTCCGAGGAGAATAAAACATGAGCAAGGTGAAAATGGCGAATCAACTGTTCACAACCCCGCACAAATACGCCCTCAAATCGACGGACGGCAAAAACAAAAAGTCCTGCGCCCATCGCTACGAGCGGAGAAGAATCCGCGAATCCCTGAAAATGGGCGACTTCATGCTGGAAGAAGTCTAAAAGTACAAGAACTGGCAGGAAGGCTTCACAGCCCGCTTCCACCGTTGTCCTGAGACCGCGAGACCATGGCGGACAGGGAGGCGTCTTCACAGGACAAATTCGTCCACTGCGCGAATACAAGGAGATCGCGGAGAACGTGAAGGTAAATGCAGAATGTGGAAAGGACACTTGAAACTAAAAACCTGAAACCTGAAGCTTAATTGGAAATCCCCCCATCTTCCTGCAGCGTCGGCAGGATTCTGTATTTGTCCCGCTGCAGGCACCAGTCGATGTCGGCCTCCAGACCCAGCTTTCTTAAATTTTTTCCGTTTTTAGAGGCGTAAAATGCCTCCCTCAGGCGCCCGACGCAACTTTCATAAAGTTTGGCGGCGGGATGCGGCAGGCCCAATTCAGACAACAGCGCGCCGGCCAGCAACCCATCCTCCAGCGCAAACAGTTCGCCTGTGCCGCTGCACACGATTGCAAAATTCCTTTCTAGCCCGTGCGCATTTTTGCGCAGAAAATCAACCACCACGCTGAAATTCAAAAAGCTGCAAAGAACCACACAAGCGGCGGGCTTCACGGCTTCCAGCGCGCGCGTCCCATTGGTTGTCGTCAGCACCACGGTTTCATAGCGATTCCCGGCGCCCAAAAACTCGCGCGGAGAATTCCCGAAGTTAAAACCTTCCGGAGCGACGCCCTCTCTTTCACCCGCGAGGGCCACGGCGGGCTTCCCGTTTGCATACGCGCGGGCTTCGGAAATTTCCCTGAAGCAACGGACCTCCTTCACGCCTTCAGCCAGGGCCGTCACCAGGGTCGAGGTCGCCCGAAGCACATCGATCACCACCACGGTTCTCCCGCGCCATTCTCCCGCCGGGACCGACTCATAATCCGGCGGCGCATAATAAACCTGGGGCAAGTGCAACATTTTAAAGATTTCCGGGTTAACAGGAGAGTTGTAAAAACCGCGTGACACCGTATATTCAACAATTGCTTAAACCATAAGCCTGAACAAACAAAAAGTGATCCGCCCAATTCCTATGAATCCTGTTGCTTCCTGCCGTCTCATCCTTCCTATAATCGCGTTTGCGCTGATCTGGACCTGTCCCGCCCGCGCCGACAACCCCGACTGGTGGCCTTTCGGTAAAAAGGAAGAAAAGAAAACTGCGGAAATTGTTGTCAACCAGGCGCCGCTTTCCCGCGACACCAAGCTCACCACCAGTTTTTCAACCATCGTCAAGCAGGTTGCGCCCAGCGTGGTGACCATCAAGACCAGCAAAACGGTCAAACTCAGCGCCCAAAGCATCCCTCCCATGATGGAGCCGTTCCTCCGCCGTTTTTTCGGAGCTCCGGATGATGAGGATTCAAATGGCCCGCAACAGCCCGTTCCGAGGCAGAAACAGCAAGGCCTGGGTTCCGGCGTCATCATTTCAAAAGACGGTTATATCCTGACCAACAACCATGTCGTGGAAGGCGTGGATGAAATCCTGGTCGATCTGCCCATCGCCAAGGACGGGGAATACAAAGCCACCGTCATCGGCACCGACCC
Organism: Candidatus Methylacidiphilales bacterium; assembly: GCA_028713655.1. Classification (NCBI taxonomy): domain Bacteria; kingdom Pseudomonadati; phylum Verrucomicrobiota; class Methylacidiphilae; order Methylacidiphilales; species Methylacidiphilales bacterium. Next base: position 6,646 of record JAQTNW010000044.1, read on the forward strand.
CAAGACCGACCTCGCCATATTGAAAATCGACGCCAAAGACCTTCCGGCCGCCACGCTTGGCGACAGCAGTAAGTTGGAGGTTGGAGACATTGTGCTGGCCATCGGCAACCCCTTCGGCATCGGCCAAACCGTCACCATGGGCATTGTCAGCGCGCTGGGCCGGAAAATCAGCGACCGCATGGCAATGGACGAAAACAGTGAAAGGCGCGACCTTTACGAAGACTTCATCCAGACCGACGCCGCCATCAACCGCGGAAATTCCGGCGGAGCGCTCATTGACGCGGAAGGCCGGGTGGTGGGCATCAACGCCGCGATTATCAGCCCGTCCGGTGGAAATCTCGGCATCGGGTTTGCCATTCCCATCAACATGGCCCGTTTTGTGATGGAACAGATCATCAAAAACGGGAAGGTGAGCCGCGGTTACCTGGGTATTGAAATCCAGGAACTGACCCCTGATCTCGCCGAAACCTACGGCCTGAAATCCAGCGCGGGCGCGCTGGTCGCCGGTGTGAACCCAGGTACGGGCGCGGACAAGGCCGGCCTGAAAAAAGATGATATTATTACGGAGCTCAACGGCAAAGCTGTCGATGACGCCGCCGGCCTCCGCCTCATGGTCGCTCCGCTGCCTCCCGGAAGCATCGTAAAAATCAAATACCTGCGCGACGGGAAGGAATACAACGTCGATGTCAAACTCTCGGAACTGCCTGACAAGTTATCGGCATTGAATGATACGGGATCGGAAACCCCGCCGGACGCCACGTCGGGCGCCCTCGTTCCGGGCGTGACGATCCAAAACCTGACAACTGAATTTCGCCAACAATTGAACGCCCCCAAGGATGTCAAAGGCGTGGTCGTGACAAACATCGACCCCAACTCCTCCGCCTCCGAGGGCGGGCTCCGCAGGGGGGCCATTATTTCGGAAATCAACGGAAAGCCCGTCGCCAACGTCAAGGAAGCCCTCGACGCCGCAAAACAGGTCAAAACCAAGGTGTTGCGGCTTTACGTCTGGGAAGGAGGCAATTACCACTATGTGCCTCTGCGCAAGTCGGAATAATAGGGGCGCGAAGCCGTCATGCATGAACCTCGCCAAGGTTTGACGCCTCCAGCCAACCCATCATCGGCATCAGGTCCGCAAAGCGAACCCAAGGCCCAGGACTCGGTCTGCCCGGTCTGCGGTGCGGCTTTGATCCAGGAAAAATGCAAGGTCGTCTGCCGCAGCGCCACCTGCACCTACCGCATTGTTTTTAATTGCTCGGAATTTTAAAAGAGCTGGATGCGCTTGTCATAACCCATTCAACAGGCTAGGCTTTCTTTGTTGTGAAACAAACCGCTGGCAGCCGAAAAAAAACGCCGACGCCCTGGGTAACACCTTCGGTGGAGAAAGAGCTATGGAAGGCGGAATCAGGTAATCGTTACACTTCGAAAGAAATCCGACTCCTGGAACAAAGCTTGAAGGTCCGGATTCCCAAACGTATTCACACACTGCCTCACCATGCCTGAAAAGCGCCATCCATGGCCGGATCTAAAAGCAAGCCTGCGCCGCCTGCACGAACTTCATCCGGAGTTTTTAAGCAAAGCAATTCTGGTCGGAGGAGCCGCATGTATGTTCTACCGCGCTGTTTTGGCCAGGGAAAGCCACCCGGAGTTTCCTGTCAATCAAGACAAAGACGAATCTGCATGGCTCAGTAAAGACTTGGATTTTACCCACATCACCCGTGAAGACATTCCTCAAGATACCAGCCTTCCCTGCGGACTGGTCCAATCCGGCATCCGTCTATCCGCTTTGGACTTTGCCGAGACGGTCAGGACGGGTGTATTGGAGTTTGATGACGGGCTCCAGATCAACATTTTGGTCGCAGATCCGTTGGAACTCTACCGGGAAAAGGAAGCCTGCCTGGCACGCCTCAACAGACCCCAAGACCGCCTGCATCTCGATCTGTTGAAAACATATTTGAAATACGAGCTGTGGCAGGCCCGGCAATCCAAGGATCCGGGCCTCAAAATAGCCTTGGAAGCACGTTATCAAAATTACGCGAAAGAGCTTCTGCTCTAGGGCTTGCAGCGCACAGCCCAAACAGGCTAGGCTTTCATCCGTTTTATGCAAACACCCGTACCTTACTTCTCACTCACGGAGCAAACCAACTCCCTCCGCAAAGAACTCATGGCCGCCTTCAACCGTTGCCTCGACACCAACGCCTACTGCCTCGGCCCGGAAGTCGATGCCTTTGAAAAGGAGTTCGCCGCCTGGAACAACTCCGCCCACACCATCGCCGTCAACAGCGGCACCTCGGCCCTGCACCTCGGCCTGCTCCTGCTCGGGGTCGCTCCCGGCGACGAGGTCATCACAACTCCGTTTACCTTCGCCTCCACAAGTTGGGCCATTTCCTATGCCGGGGCCAGACCGGTCTATGTCGATATCGAGCCGGAAACCTACAACATCGATCCGTCCAAAATCGAGGCCGCCATCACTTCCAAAACCAAGGCCATTCTGCCGGTACATCTTTATGGCCATCCCTGCGAACTGGAGCCGCTGCAAAAAATTGCACGCAAGCATAAGCTGGGGATCCTTGAGGACGCCGCACAGGCGCACGGAGCGCATTATCAGGGCGGCAAAGTCGGCAACTTCGGCGAGTGCGGCGCTTTCAGTTTTTATCCGACAAAAAATTTGGGCGCCCTGGGGGAAGGCGGGATGCTGACAACCTCCGACCCCAAAATGGCGGAGCGGGCCCGGGCCCTGCGCAACCACGGTTCCTACCGGCGCTATTACTACGACGAGATTGGGTACAATTACCGGATGGAAGGCATCCAGGGTGCGGCACTGCGGATCAAACTGAAACATCTGGATGAAAACAACCGCCGGCGAGGCGAACTTGCAACTCTCTACACCCAACAGATTTCAGGCCTGCCGATTGTCCTGCCGCGGGTCAAACACGGCGTGGAAAGCGCCTGGCATTTGTACGTCATCCGCAGCCCCCGGCGCGACGAACTGGCCGCCCATCTCAATCAAAATGGCATCGGCACCGCCATCCATTACCCGGTCCCGCTGCATCTGCAGCAGTGCTATGCCTTTCTCGGCCACAAACCCGGCGACTTCCCCGTGGCCGAGCAGGTCGCCCGCGAATGCCTTGCACTGCCGTTTTATCCGGAGATGGCATCGGAACAAGTGAAGCAGGTTTGCGAAGCTATCCGGACCTTTCGTTGATGGCCTCAGCCCCCCTTCCGCGGTATTTTTTCCCTCCATTCCACTGAGCGAAGAAGGCGTTTGAACAAAAACCGAACGGCCATCCATGCGCAAGCCCCGGCATTGACTCCCGGTCTGCTTCTGCCAAGTTTACCCTTTTCAAGGTATGGAACGCTTTTTTTCAAGTTTATCCAATAAAGACCTCAAATGGCAGATGACTCTCGCTGCCGTGTTGGCAGCCGCGGTGTTTCTTGGACTTGAGTTTTGGAGATACCCCTTTTTCCTGACAGATGACAATTTGGCATCCAGCCTCCCCACCTTCATGCGGGCCAATACCGCTATTTGGGCGGGCAAAAGCCTGTTTCAGAACCCCTTCCTGTTTGGCGGCTGCGACTTTGCGCATTCCGCGGAACGTGCGCATGTTCTAAATCCCCTGCCCTACCTGATCCTGCCGCTGTTAAAGGGCCATTATTACCTGCTTTTGGATGTGATGGCGTTTTTTAACATTCTTCTGGCGGTACTGCTGAACACTCTGTTTCTTAACAGACTTTGCGCACTGGGTGGAGCTGAAGTACATCCGCTGCGCCTTTGCTTTCTCAATCTCGGAAGCTTGTTCAGTATTTATTTGTCAAGCGTCGGGGCCGGTTGGGAACCTTGGACTGCCGCCGCAGCCTCCCTGCCCTGGATTGCGCTTGGATTGATGGCGGAATCCAAATGGAAGGGCGCGGCCATCGTTGCCACGGGGGAATGCTTTCTGTTTATAGCCGGTGATTTCCACACTTTTTTTTATATCAACGCGATTCTGTTCGTATTTGTATTGGTTTATGCCTGGCGCCTGAAAAAATCGAACTCCCTTGTTAGCTGGTTTTTTGGATGCCTGGCCGCCGGCATTTTTGTTGGCCTGATGATCTGGCCCGCGCTGTCGGGATTTAAAAATTCAGGCAGGGCCGGCGGGGTCTCGATTGCCGAACAGGCCCAGGTTTGTTCGCTGCCTTTACCCTATCTTCTTTGCTCCTTGTTTTGGGGGCCCCTTGCCAGGTTCATGATGATCGTCAGGCCGATCTACTTCAGCTTGCAAGCGCCCTATATTTACGCAATAGCCCTGTCCATTTCATCCTGGCTGTTGATCCCCGTTTTTGTCAGGCGCGCGGTTTTATGGCAGGACGCGGTGTTTTGCGGAATCGTGGGATTGCTTTTTGGACTTAAGCTGCACTCGCCGGCGTTTGGCCTCATGGTGTTTTGGACCACCTGCGTTATCACTGAGTTATACCGCAATCACCGGCACTGGCATTTTTCAAAGATTGAAAACGCATTTCTGGCCGTTTTGATTTGCATCACCCTCTTGATTTCCAGGCCCTACGCCGTCGCCTGGATCATTCATAAAATTCCCATTTACTCCTCTCTGCGCTGGCCGTTTCGGGAGCTCCTCGAATTTCATTTCTTTTTGGCCGGGTTCCTGGCGCTAACAACCTCAAAACTTCGTGCAAAAGTTTTCTGGCCCGCCGCAGGTTGCGGGTTGGCCCTGTGGATGGCAACATGCCTTTGTCATCAAGCCCCCTCGCTGAGCCGGATGACTCTCGATCGAAAACTCATCGTGTCAGGAACAGCGCAGCGCTATTGGCTCGAGCAAAAGGAAAAGATTGGGCCAAATTCAAGGATAGCCGCCGTTGCCGATCCCGCGCTTTTGTTCAACACCCCCCCGAGCCGGGTCCCCTTTTCGCTTTTGGGCGCCTATGATTATCCCAGCTTTTTTGAAATTCCCTCGCATTACGGCTATCTCATGGACGGTGGCATCTACGAAAGCATCCTCAAGGAACGGAACTGGCCCTTTCCCTGCCACTGGGCTGGCATACTGTCGCCGGAACGCGGAGAGCAATTGCTCAAATCGGATCCGGCAACCACTTTGGTAATCCTGCAGTCACTGGATCCCCTCGTCATACGCTTCAAAAACACCCAAAGTTCCTGGGAAGTGCGCCCGGACCCCAGTACGCTCCCATCGTCCGACTGAACTCCGGCTCTTGCTTTTTTCAATGGCGGACATGGCCGTTTTTGGGACTCGCGCCTGATTTGAGGCTTTTCAGATTCCCGTACAGCTCGCACGCTTTATTCCAAAATTTCGAAAGCGGCACCGCAGGCTCTCCTCCGTAACGTTCGCGGAACCGGATCGGAACCAACATCTGGCGCACTTGCGCCGTTCTGAGCAAAACAGCCAGTGCCACATTGGCCAAAAAAAAGCCCGAAGGAATCCGATCCAGGCATGGGACTATACATTGTGTGCGCATGAGGCGGTATGGCACATTCGCGTCTGCGCAATCCACTCCCGCCGCCAGCCGCAAAAAGCCGCGCAGAATAAGGCTTGCAAGCTTTCGGCGCCACCCGTCTTCGCGGCATTTACGGCGCCCATAGATCACATCCGCCGATTCCCTCAATCGCCAAAGCCTGAAAAAATACTGGGGATCGCACTGGCCGTCTGAATCGATCTGCAAAATCCACGGGATACCGCGCTGCGCCGCTTCGCGATATCCCGCCAGGCAGGTTTGGCCATGTCCGCGATTTTTGTGGCGTACCACCTGCATCCTCGACCCCAACTGGCGTTTCAAGCGTTTCAACAGAACAGGTGTGGCATCGGTGGAACCATCATCAAGCGCCAGAAAAATAAAGTCTTCCGTCCAATTTTCAAGTTCGTGGAACCATTCCAAAACTGTTTTCCGAACCGAGGCCTGCTCGTTGAAAACGGGCATAACGACAAGCAATTGCACTTGGGATCGGGCGCTCATACGGAAATAAATACACGGTTCGATAACAAGGCCGGTTTTCCATCATAAAACCCAGGAATGAATCCGTGTCCTGTGAGACAGGAACTGACGGCATCAAAACATCCCGTCCGCACAACGCCACACCGGCGGCAGGAATTTGGAATTGCCACGTCGAGAGTTTGTCAAAATCCGGTTTGGCAGCAACTCTTTTTTACTCCAGACTGCGGACTGAATTTGAAATGAAAAAATCCCGTTCTTATCTGCCTGCCTTATGATTTTTTTCGCTAACGCCATGAAGGCGCGACCCACGACCGTTTCCAACCCTTGCCTTGAAGACCCTGCGGCCCGGAAGGCAGCGGGCACCATGCCGCCCGCGCACAACCGAACTCAATAACTATGGAATCACCGGCAAAAGAATTCCAGAAGCAGGGGCGTTTGATATGGGGCTGCGGGATCGCCTCCCTGGCCATGCTTTTATCCTTTTTGTTGCTTTGGTGGAACAAGGAATTGGGCGGAACCACGGAAGGATGGTTCCAGCATTACGCGGATTTGCTTCTTGGCGGACACATGCCGTACAGGGATTTTTATCTTTTTACCCCTCCGGGCCATCTCCTGGAAACAGCATTGATTTCCAAATTCTTCGGGACCCACTTTGTATTCTTCCGCCTGGCCGGCCTGATCCAGCGGCTGGCAATGTGCTTGATTTTATACCTTTGGCTCGTCCGCTTTTTTCATCCGCTGGCCGCCTTTGTGGGATCCGCTTTTTGCCTGATAGCCTACTCCTGTGATTGGCCGGATGTTTTGTTTTATGCCCATCATAGCACTGCGTTTTGGAGCCTGTTGTCCTGCTGGCTGGCCTCCAAATTCCACCATCAGGCCCGGCACAAATATCGTTGGGCTCTGGCGGCGGGTATGGCGACGGGCCTTAATCTTTGCGTCAAACAAACCACCGGCATGGGCGTAACCCTGTTGATCCCCGCGGCATGGATCCTGATGGCATGGCACTCTCCTTTTCGGAAAGAAATCGCCAAATCAATCCTTTGTTTTGCAACAGGCTGGCTGCTGCCGTTGTCGGCGGTTTTTGTCTGGCTTTCCAGCCATCAGGCATGGAGCCCATTTTTGGACCAGGTTTTTTTGAAAGGGACCAGCAGCAAGGGTTCCCTGTCCGACGTCCTGCTCCGCCCTTTTACACCCTGGTCTGTCCTCCTGATTTATGCTCTGTTAGGATTCTTTATTTGGCGCTCCTCACAACAGATCCGCAAAGCAGGCGAAACCCTGCCAACACCCACATCATTCAAATGGAGCAAATCTTTTCTCCTTTTATTTTTCCTTGCGGCTTTTTCCTCAATCCCGCTTGGCTATTGCCTTGGCAAAATGCTTTTTGAACGATACGGCCAGAACAACACCACCCTGCTGGTTGCCGCCAATTTTTTGTTGATTGCCGTATCCTTTCCCGGCAGCGCAAGCCTTGCTGTCAGATTTTGTCCCGTTTGGGCCTCTGAAAAGCCGGATCCCGGCTTGTTTTTCCTGTCATTGACCGGCGCTTCGATGGCGATGCTCTATGCTTTATCCTGTCCGCTCTACAACCCCATGGTTTTGCCCGGGCTGGGCCTGCTGGCCGCCTATTATTTACACCACTCACTGGTACTGAGCCGCTGGACAACTTATGGCAAGTGGCTGCTTGCCGCCTTCCTCAGTGTCATCGTAGTGTTCACAAGTTGCTCAACAGCGCTGAGATTGCTGGTCCCATTTGGTTTTTTTGGCTGGCAGGAACCTTCCGTATTTGAAACACGCGGAAAATCCAAAATCCCCGCCCTTGCCGGCATGGATATTTCAAAACCCACCAGCCAGGTAATGGATGATATGGTTCGTTTGATCCAGGAACATTCCCGGCCAGGCGGCACACTCTTTGTGTTTCCCCATTTTCCCATACTCTACACCTTGAGCAATCGCACTCCCGTAACGTTTTCACAGGTGCAGTGGTTTGATGTTTGCCCGGATTATGTCGTGGAACGCGATATCCCCACGTTGCTCATGAACCCCCCGGATGTCATCGTGGAAATGCGCCTGTTCCCGGAGGACATTGATTCTATTGAAAAAAACTACCGGGGCGGAAAAAAATCGGCCCAGCGACTGATGATCGATGCCCTGTCGCATCTCACAAAGCAGTACATACTTGTCGGTGAATTTAAAACGCTGCCATTCGGACGTCCCATACAAGTTTGGGCGAAAAACCAGCAGGACAAAATTCGTTGACCTCTTTTCATCACGGCTTGCACCGCCAAAATCCGGGTTGGCAAAAGGCCACTTTCATCCAAACTCAAATACTATATGGCCCATTCAGCCCCGATATTAATCACCGCAGGTCCGGCGTATGAACCCATCGACAATGTGCGGCGGCTGACCAATTTCTCAACCGGCACACTGGGCTGCACGCTCGCAACTTTGCTCACAAGCAAGGGCTTCGATGTCACCCTCGCCCTGAGCGAGGCCGCCACCTGCAAAGCCAATACCGCCGCCGCCCGGGTTTTAAATTTCACCACAAATGATTCGCTGTCCGAACTCCTGCACGACTTGGGCTCCAATCAATCCTGGCATGGAGTCCTGCACACCGCGGCGCTCGCTGATTTCAGGGTCGATGAAGTATTGGACGACCGGAATCAACCGCTGAAAAAGCGGAAAATACCCAGTTCAACCTCAGAACTGAAAATAATCCTCAAACCCGCCGCCAAAATCATCCGCCAGCTTCGCCCCATTTTTCCTGATGCCAAAATTGCCGGTTGGAAGTACGAACTCGAAGGAACCCGCCAAACGGCCCTGCAAAAAGGCTGGGGCCAGATTGAAGATTGCAAAACCGACGCCTGCGTTGTGAATGGCCTGGCTTACGGTGATGGCTATGCATTTTGCGCCGGACGCAACCAATCGGTGCACCTGAATGACTTGGAGGCCCTCGCGGATCACTTGTCGCGCTGGCTGGGGGAATAAGCATGCCATTTTACCGCACCGACTTTCATCATCACTGCGATTGCGACCCGGTGGACTGCCTGGATTACTCCGCCTACGAACTGGTGGACCAGCTTCAGGAGCGTGGGATCAACGCGCTTGCCATTACGCCTCATACTGCGGTATTTGAAGACCCCAAGGTCATTGAATACGCCGCATCCAAAAACATGCTGTTGATTCCGGGGGCCGAACTCGTGGTGGAAGGATATGAAGTGGTGCTGCTCAACATCAGCCCGAATGACGTTCCCGAAACCTGCACCTTCGATCATCTCAAGGAATTGCGCCGCCAAAAGGGAGAGTCCCTGTTTATCTTTGCTCCCCACCCCTTTTACCCCCGCTCGAGTTGTGCGGGAGCCGTGCTGGACACCCACGCCGGCCTTTTCGATGCCGTCGAGTTCGCCCATTTTTATTTTTCATTCTGGAATCCCAACCGGAAGGCCGTGGCATGGGCAGGTAAAAATAATAAGCCTGTCATAGCCAACTCTGACAGCCACCATTTAACGATGGCAGGACTTCACTTTAGCATTGTGGAAGCGCCAAGACTCGACGCCGTTTCCATTTTTCGCGCCATCCGTTCCGGCAAGGTAACGTATCAAAGCAAGGGAAAAAATCTCATTGAGCTGGCCCGCTTTCTCGTCAAAGTGGTACTCAATCAACTCGTCCGGAAAACTCCGCGCCGGCTGCGCCGCTTCGCGGAAGATCATTTCCTTGATTAACAATGAAAATGGGGCGGCACAAGGCCGTCCCTCCATTCTTGACTTCAGCCCGGTTAAAGGACAATCATGTACCGGATCGGATTTGAAATCCGGTTCCAGCCAGTCAAACCCGCCGCATGCCAACCAAACATCAGGAAATACCCGGCCTATGGGTCAATGTGGATCGCGTTGAATACGCCAGTGATCTTCATACCCCCGCCCATCGTCCCCACCGCTTTGCCTATTACATCACCATCCACAACGACAGCCTGCGCGTGGTGACAATCACCGGGCGAAAATGGGTCGTGACCAACGCACAGGGACACCGCCTCATCGTGGAAGGCGACGGCGTCGTCGGACAATTTCCCAGGTTGACCCCCGGTGATCGCTTCCATTACAACAGCTACCATCTGCTGGACACCGACAGCGTCGCCGAAGGCGCCTACACAGGCAAGGATGAGGAAGGGCTGTTGATTATGGTCCGCATCCCATCTTTCAGAATGCAGATCCCGCCCGCGTAGCAAACACTGTAAGTGCCAATCACCAGGTGTGGAATGCCGTGCCGCATCACTGAATCATGCACCGCTTCTCCATCTGGCTCGTCATCGCGAGGCCCATCTGGAACACTCGCGACGCATGTCTGAGTTGGGCCGTGGCGATCCACCTTCGCCAAGGCTACGGTGGACAAGTCCATGCCTTTTGATTTCGGATTGCCGCGTCGCTACGCTCCTCGCAATGACGCAATTACATGAACGAGGCGTTGATCCCCGTTCCTCCCGCCTATCCGTCACACGGAAACAAATGCGGAAGCTTCGCGCGGACCAATTTCAGGGTTTCCGGCATCAACTGGTACCCCACATGGCCCTGGCGAAATTCCGCATAATGGGACCCCGGCCATTTCTCATGCAGATTTCGGATGCTTTCCGGCGTCGCAATACGGTCGAATGTTCCCGCCACCAGAATGATATGGTCCGGTGAAACAAGGGGTGTGTGGTAACTTGGGCAAAACCGGGACAATTCCCGACGGATCAATTCGCGGGAAATGCCGCGGCGCAACAGTTGCCGGCGCAAGGTCCATGTGGCGGGCGATTCCCAAAGCGCAAGGTCCACATCCACAATCGGCTCCAACAGCCAGGCTGTACTGATGTTCGGTTCCAGCACCGACAACATCGCTGCAATCCAGCCGCCATAGCTGGTGCCCCACAGGCCCACATGAGGACATCCCCGCTCGCGCAGCAACCGGCAAATCAAACGCAGCTCGATAACCGCCTGCCGGATGGCATCCGCCGTCCGGATCACATTGGACGTCAACGCCATCTCGCCACTCATGGCGTTTTTCGGACGCCGCCCGTAATGATACGGCAAATGAAAAAAAATGGCGCTCCATCCCAGCCGGTTCAACGTCCGTGCCCAAATCCGATACCCGATGTCGCTCACCGACATCACGCCGTGCAAAAGAAACATCATGGGCGATTCCCAACCCTTCGGCCCCAACCAGATATCCAGATGCGTATGATTGTTTTCGGGACAGTCGCCCTGCACCGGACTAGGCAAAATGAAACTCCCTTCCCTCTCCGGTAACTTGAAATCAGTCGATTCCGGCACCCGGTAAAACTCGCCGACCGGCATGTCTTCCCAACGCTTGAAATAATTTTCAAATGCCTCCACGCCGTGCGAGCCTCCCCGCGCCCGAGCCTGAAGGAGATTGATAAATCCAAAGGAAACACCATCGACCGTCTGCGCCCAGCCGTCATGAAGTTTTTCCCGGATCACGCCTCCCTCCATCTTTCCTGGGCCGTGCGCGGAACCAGTTTTTCGGAAAAGTCCGGTCGCTGTTGCAACTGTGCGTAAAGTCCGCGCATCGACTCTTCAATCCTCCGGTTCAACTCCTTCACCGCCACGGTACCGTGCAACGCGGGATCCAACGACAATTCGTCGCCGAGAACCATAAAAGTGAGGGGCCTGCGGAATATACTTTGCCAGGCATAGAATTGGTCTGTGCCGACCACCAGGCAGGGCCGGACCGGAACCTGCGCCATGTGGGCCAGTGTGGCCGCGCCCCTTGGCAAATCCTTTCCACCTAGCACAGAGCTCTCACCCGTTCTCAATCCTCCCTCTGGGAAAATGCACACGATACGCCCCCGCTTTAGACGTTGCAGAGCCGTGCGAACGGCTTTGGTGTCCACACCTTCACGGTGCACAGGGAATGTATCGGTCAGCTTGAACAAAAAACCCCATACGGGATGGGCGAACAACTCCCGAATGGCCATGAAATCCAGCTTGCGCGGAAAAAAGCCTCCGACAATTGGCGGATCGAAGTGACTGATGTGGTTGCAGGCCAACAGATAAGGCCCGCGCTTGATGTTTTTAAAACCGATGCACTCGGTATGGCAAACCGTGCAGGCCAGCAGCCTTAAACTCAACGTAACCAGTCGGTAAAAAAAATAGTGTGTCATTTGAAATGCAAAATCGAATTGAGCATATTGCATGAGTTCGACTCCCATGCAACCCGTGGATTGGCAAGCACTTCTCTCCCTTTCCCATTCCACATGGAAAAATTTGCTCCTAAATACAAAAACTATGCAGTTCTTATGGCAGCCGGTTTGAAAAGAAAACAAGGCCAGACTCTGGTGGAGTACGGTTTGATTTTGGCCTTGGTTTCCATCGCGGTTATCGTTGTTCTGGCACTGTTGGGCAACCAACTGCTCAACATCTTCAATACGATCACAAACACGCTGGGCACGAACGGTTCATAACCCATTCTGAACGAGCTGGTTACTGGCTGTTCCCCAGCACCTGAGGAATTATATCCCCTCCCCTATATATCGATTGGCTCTCGCACGTCCCGACCCATAAATTCCAGGTCGGGTACAATGGCTATTTGGAGGCCAAATAGTCGTTCTTGACGTTTTGGCCGAGCTACAATATTAATGCGGGTATTAGCAATGGGCATGATCCGGTGTCGGTCTGCCTGTTCTTCAACTCAGGGAATCATAGGGGACATTTATGAATCAATACAAAAGCTATCCATGCCATGCCGCAATCCGTGCAAAAGGAAAGCAAGGCCAGACTCTGGTGGAGTACGGCTTGATTTTGGTTCTGGTTTCGGTCGCAGTCATCGTTGCCGTGTCACTCTTGGGCAACCAAGTGTACGCTCTCTACGCCGGATACGGTTCCTAATCCGTTCGCAGCGAACCCAAACCTTTCAAAAAGGTTTTTCGAGCGGGAATGAACGGGAAATCTTGCGCCGACAGAGTCCGGCTGAGCCGAAAAGAGCAGGTTGCACGGTCTCCCCGGCGACTCCCTGACCCGCGCTCTTGGGAAAACCCCATCAAACGCCGCGCTTGTCCCATTTGGGACAAGCTTTAAAAAGAATGCCCTGCCATTCTTTTTAAACGCCTTTCTGCGTCGGCGCCCAGATGAACTTGTGCATCTGGAGCTGGAACCGAACCGGCAGCCTGTCCTCCAAGATCCATTCCACAATCTGCCGCGGCTCAATCTTCCCAAACACCGCGGAAAACAACACCGCCCGCACTTTCTCGCACAGGCCGTGCGCCAGCACTTTTTCCCGCGCCCACTCGTAATCGCCACGCGAGGCAATAACGCACTTCACCTCGTCGTTTTGCGTCAGACACGGGATATTTTCCCATTTGTTTTTATCGCTCATCCCGCTGTCGGGGCATTTCAAATCTATGATCCGGACCACCCGCGGATCCACCGGTGAAATATCCCGGTGCCCGCCGGTCTCGAGCAGCACCCGGTACCCGCGGTCGCATAACTCCTTCATCAGTGGAATCGATCCGGGCTGCAGCAGAGGCTCACCCCCGGTCAGTTCCACCAGCGGACACTTGAATGTTTCAACCCGATCACAAATGGCATCCAGCGTCATTTTTTTGCCCTCGTAAAACGCATACGCCGTGTCGCACCAACTGCAGCGCAGATCGCAAAAGGTGAGCCTGACAAAAACACAGGGCAGACCGGCAAAGGTGCTCTCGCCCTGGATGCTCTTGTAAATTTCGTTGACGGTAAGCTGGGGTTCGACCATCGGCGCTTCGGACATCTCTGAACTTTAACCACGAAGACACCAAGACACGAAGAAAAACATTTTTAACCACGGATAAGCACGGAATTTTAATAAAAAAATGAATAGGCCGCAAACTCCGAAATACGCCCACCAACGGAAGAATCCGTTTTCTGCTTCAACCTCCATTTCGTGATTTTCGTGGCGCCCTGCTCACGATGCCTGTCGGAGTTCGTGGTTATAAATGTATTCTTGCGTCTTTGCGTCTTCGCGCCTTTGCGTTATAACGCATCTCGTTGAACCCTCCTCTCATCGTGCTCCAGAACCCGCCGGCAAAGCCGTTGTTGATCTATGACGGCAACTGCACGTTTTGCCAAAAATGGATTCTGCGCCTGTTGCGTCTCACCGGCAACCGCATTGAATGCCGCCCCTCGCAGGAATGCGCGGAAAATTTTAGCGAAATCCCGCCGGAGGCATTCCAGGAATCCGTCCAATACATCGACAAAAACGGAGCGGTCTATTCCGGAGCACTCGCCTTTTTCCAGGCCATGGCCACACATCCTCTCGCGCGGCTGCCCCTGTTTATTTACCAAAACCTGCCTGGCTTTGGAATCCTGAGCGAAGATTGCTACCAATGGGTCGCCCGAAACCGCTCCCGGCTCTCGTCTTTCGATTCGGCGCTGACGGGACTCTGCGGAAAAATCCCGCACTATGAAACCTCCACACGCCTGTTCCTGCGCCTGCTGGCGGCCGTTTATCTCATCGCATTCGCCTCGCTCGGCATGCAAATCATCGGACTGATCGGCAGCAACGGCATTGCTCCCGCCAGGGAATTGCTCCCCGCCGTCGTTGCACAATACGATATCCTGTCATTTTTTAAATTGCCGACCTTGTTCTGGCTCTGTAACGACGACTGGATTTTGCAAGGCGCGTGCGTTGCCGGTGCGGTTCTTTCCGTTATCGCTCTGTTTGGATTTGCGCAGCCCGTCTGCTTTTTTCTGCTTTGGTTTCTTTACCTCTCCCTGTGCTCGGTCGGGAATGTTTTTCTCGGCTTTCAATGGGACAACCTCCTGCTGGAGGCGGGATTTCTTGGAATTTTGATTGCACCCTGGTGCTGGCATCATTTCAAAAAAGGCGGTTTCGAGGCGCCCGTCCTCGGACGATGGCTGCTTCTCTGGCTGCTCTTCCGACTGATGTTTTCATCCGGCATGGTCAAATGGCTGAGTGGAGACGCGGCCTGGCATCACCTGACCGCCTTGCAATACCATTACGAAACCCAGCCCTTGCCCACTTTCATCGGCTATTTCGCCCATCAATTGCCTGCGGGATTCCAGCATTTTTCCGTTCTGGCCATGTTCGGGATCGAACTGCTTCTTCCTTTTTTAATCTTCGGCCCCCGCCGACTGCAACTTTGCGCGGCATCCGGTTTTATTTTCCTGCAACTGCTGATTACCCTGACTGGTAACTATTGCTTCTTTGGTCTGTTGAGCGTCGGCCTCTGTTTGTTTTTGATCGATGACGTAACCTGGTTTCGAATCGCTCATTTTCTGAGGCTTCCGGCTCTATTCAAGCCGCACAGTCAAATCTCGCCGCCCTCTGTTCCGGCCTGCCCTCTTTTCATTTCCCTGCCTTTGGCTGCTTTGATTTTTTTCCTGAGCCTGGCCCAGCTTTCCGGGCTCTTCTTCAACAGTTTTTTCTGGCCCGCTCCTGTCGCATGGCTTGCCGAAAACGCGGCAGGCTTCAGGACCGTCAACAGCTACGGCCTTTTTGCGGTCATGACCACGGTGCGGCGGGAAATCACGGTGGAAGGCAGCGCCGATGGAAACACCTGGTTCGAATACGAATTCAAATGGAAGCCCGGGGCCACGACAAAGCGTCCCGATTTTGTCGCGCCTTACCAACCCAGGCTCGACTGGCAAATGTGGTTCGCCGCGCTCGGCAGCTACAAGCAAAATCCGTGGTTCCTGCGTTTTTGCGAACAACTGCTGCGCGGCTCGCCGGATGTACTGCGCCTGCTCAAGACCAACCCCTTCCATGAGCATCCACCCAAATATATCCGGGCCGTGATGTACGAGTATCACTTTACAAAGACCGACGTTTTGTCGCGCAGCGGCGAATGGTGGACGGCGACCTACCTGGGTCCTTATTGCCCGACCTTGTACCTGAATCGTCAGGAACCGTAACGAAATACTTCACCGCTGAGTCACGGGGGGGCGCAGAGGAAGACAAACTGCATCTATCCCCCTGACAAGGGGGAAGAAAAGGGGGTTTTATTTCATCCCATTTTAATCCGTTTCGCACAAAGCTCGCCAAGCGCCAAGGTTAGGGCAGTTGCGGTCCAGCACTTGGTTCGGAGTTTTATTTTCTGTAAACATCTTTGCGGTGAGCAATACGCTGGATTTCAACCAAAAGGACAGAGGCAAACACCTCATAAACAACTCTGTAATCCCCAATTCCTATCCGGTGGGCGTGCTCACTGCCAGAAAGCTTTTCGGAACCATGTGGAAATGGATCATGCACCAATGCCTCGACCGCCTCAATAATTTTCCTAATTTCATGTGGCGGGAGGCGATGCAAATCCTTCTTGGTGGATTTGCGCCACTCAAGTCAGTAGGATGCCATCCTGCTTTAATTCCCGTAGGAATTGGTCATCAGGAACCGTGGGCTCATCCCGCCTCTCGGCAATGGCCGCCAAGTCGCCCAAATCCTCCATAAGTCTCTCGTAATCAGGGAGAGACATAAGAACGGCTGTCTTCTGGCCAGACTCGTCAGTGACATATTGAACAGTAGCGGGCATGGGAAAAGCGTAACGCAATATTTGCGGATGTCGAGTCAGGTTATTTTCACCGAACGCTAAGCTCACCCACGGCTCTCTGGAACCGGCGGGTGACAGCAAAACGGAGCGAGGCGAAGGCGCGGAGGCTGCGCAAGCAGCATCCGTGACTGAGCCGGTGGAATTATGGCCGCGCTTTTCAACAATCCGCGCGTATGGTTAGAACTCATTCTTTTGGGCGTGGTGCAAGTCCTACACAATTCGTCCGGCTATCCATAACGCCTACACGCTCAGGAACGCTTGCGGGCGGAAAGACCTGACCTCGCATAATCGGCCCAACTTGGCCGTTGTGATCGCGATCAACGTAATAGTGGAAAGGCTTGCCCATACAATCTAGCAACTGGCTGGAGTTGTAGCGAATTGTCAGTGCAGCAAAATCGGGACGAGACTGACAAAATTCAGTAAAGCCGTCAACCGTCACTTCCTCCGAATCACCGAGAACGTGGAATCTGTCAGGGTGTAAATGATAATAATCGAGCAGAATGGCTGCAAGAGAGTCGGCTTTGGAGCACCAAGAACTAACGTCTCTCCCATAGTTTTCTTCGTGTGAACCAGCAACTACGCGTGTACCTGCAACAACGAGAAGCGGCAATGCGAGCAAGGAAACTGCGGTATAATAGGATCGGCGCTCACCACCCAAAACACGAAGTCCGCCATAAACAACCAGTCCGAAGGAAAGCAAAGCCATCGGAATAAATGAAATCGCAACAATGATCTCTGGACCTGTGACAACCGCAGGTTGGTGGCAATCGCCAAGAGCAAACAGGCAATACACCAATGTTATGAGAGATAAAACCAGGGCGACCGGGGTCATGAGTTCAACGTTACGCATCAGGCATGACCTGCGACGGCGCGGCTCCTGCCGGAGCGTAGCGACAAGCAGGAGGCGTGACGGAGTAGGTCATTGGTCTGGATGCGCTGGTTAGACGGTTTGTTCTACTGAGCGTAAATCCGGTTCCGCAAAAGTCGAGAAATCTCCCTCTCGATCTTGATCCTAATCCAGAGTTTTTTCCACCCTGCCGCGTTGACCAAGTCCTTTTGAAATTTCACCATCAACTCGGCCCGTATTTTTTGTCTTTCCGCAAGATGTTGCTCAATCGACAGACTTTTGCAGCCGGGGGCGATAATCGAAACATCTGATTTCATTTTATGTCCGTCTAACGTTACGCATCAGGCATGACCTGCGACGGCGCGGCTCCTGCCATAGCGAAGCGGAAGCAGGAGGCGTGACGCTGTAGGCGGTTGGCTGGACCACCTTGTTCGGTTTTATTCTTCGAGTTTAGATAATTCAGCTTCAATCTGTTCCTCGGTAAATCCTAAGCTTTCTTCTATGGCTCTTCGGAACTCCCTAATAACTAAAAAGGCGTTTCCTACGGAAAGTCGAATCCTTCCAAGTTCTTCCAACATCTCTTTCCTTTTTGATTCTGTAATATGAACTGGATCGTAATTGGAGAATAAGGCGTGCGCCAGTCGATTTCTGTCATCACAGGCATCGTAAAGCATCTTTTTCAAATTTTTGTCTTCTAGCCCGTTGCCGTCACGGAGGGCTTTGATAAGTCCTCCAAGGTTTTGGCGGGCTACAAATCCCTTCGTATCTTTGAAATCTTTCTTATTTATCTTAATTTTTCCGAGCAATTCTGCGCCCAACAAAACCAGCTTAAACTCCCGTTCAAGTCTTTGAGCGTAATACATGGTGCGACCATATTGTTCACAGACTTCATCGTCAGGAGGTGGGAATGGACTCGGCTGTTTCATTTTACCGAACGATTGTGATGACCGGCTGCCACTCGCTTCTGGCGAGACGCCTGCTCCGCAGGCGGCATGACAGAAGGAATCGCGAAGCGATTAGGGCAGTTACGGTCCATCACCTTGTTCGACTTTTTATTTTTAAGCCGCAACTTCGCAATAAGACGCCACCGAACCAGGCTCTGGAACCTCATATCCGGAAAGTTTCAGCCCCTCGATATGAAACTCAATGGCATCCTTCATCTCGCTTTCGACTTCAGCACGGGTGCTTCCTGTGGCCACACACCCCGGAAGATCAGGAGAGTAAGCCGAGTAACCAGTATCGGTTTTCTCAATAATAATAAGGTATTTGCTCATTTTAACCCCGACTGTTTAAGGATACTGTTTTTCGTTCCCGGCGCAAGATCATCATTGGGCTTGCCGGGAATAGTTACCAAACCAAGCTTGCTTGGGTGCTTAAATTGCCTGTGGCTGCCTCGGGTGCGGTCAAGATACCATCCATCGTCCTGAATAAGTCGAATTGCTTCGCGAACCTTCACTCAAATTTCGTAGCAGCCTAGCAAAGAGCGGTCAAGGGACGGGTTTAAATGGATTTTGTCGAACGTCAGGCATGAGCCACAGTGACAGCCCCACAAAACTCAGCAGCCGGCGTGACACACCGCTGCGGGGTGACGCGACGGATGCAACTCCCATCACATGATCCGGACGCTGTCATCTGTTGGCTCCATGCCCTTGTTCGACGATTTTTTCTTTTAATTTCTGTTTGTGTGCTTTTTGCAATTGCAATGCCACATTAGGATCAAAAGGATAGGCAATAATGAATTCATCGTCAGATCCTGAGAATATTTCCTGTAATGGAGCTATATACACGGGACCAGAAAAAGACCAAGCCCAATTAGGACCCAAATAATCTTTAAACATTTCTTTGAGTTGTTTAGCGAAGGCCAATGATTCGGGTGTCCCTGGTCCATAAAAAACGGTGCGTGAGGAATCAGACGTCCAAAGTATATCTTCTATTGGTTTCGATGGTAGTGGCGGCCTAAGGAGCACCCATAATATCGGACACATACAAATGAAAATGGCAATAAAAAGCCAGCGATAGGAATGCCTGACTGGACAGCTGAATAATTTTTCTCTTAGTTTCATTGACTTAGTCGAACGTCCGTGGTCAGGCGGCCCTCACAGCCTCGATAGACTCAGCATGGGGTGTGACAGCTTTGCTGGCGCGGCCCATGCGGGCCTTGCCACAAAACACTGCGCTGTGAGGAGTTGCCTGCACCACCTTGTTCAGCTTTTTATGGTTTTGGGATATCCAAATCTTTGCAGATTTTACGAACCATAATCTCATGAACTTCGCTGTGTCGGGGAACTGCAGATCTTTTATTCTTCGCAGGATTGCCCCACCAAGAATGGTTGGCGCCTTCGCGAATGAGAATGCAATCGTGATCATGAAGGTATCGCACGAATTCGCGACGCTTCATACCGATAGCAGTTCCTCGGTATAATTGTCCTCGGCTGCTTCTCGTGCTTCTTCTCGGTTAAATTCAATCGCTTCAGATAGGGCTTGGCGAAGTGAGGAAAGTAAATCTGCCTTGGTCTTTTCCTGAGCATTGACTCCAGGAACTTCTTCAACCCAACCAATCCACCAGTCTCCATCCTGCTTAATAATGGCGGTGTAATTCATGAAAAGAGGTTACTTCACTGGCAAAGGCAAGGCAAGTGCGTCTTTTTCCTGCTGAACGCTCAGCTCACCCACGGCTCTCTGGAACCGGCGAATGGCTGCACAACGGTGCGAGGCGAAGGCGCGGAGACTGCACAAGCAGCATCCGTGACTGAGCCGGTGACGCTATGGTCGCACTTTTACAACAACCCGCCCGGAGAGCCGTTGGTGTGGAGCGCCTTGTTAGACGTGTTTTTGCTTCCATATCGAAATGCCATGTACCAATGAAATAATCATCGAGACTAATGTGAAAGGGGCAAGAATCAAGACACCAAGACCGGCTCCAAAATCATCGCCAGGCTGCCGTATGAGCCAAATAATTCCGAATATCAGAAACAAACTCACTCCGATCTGACCGGCTATCGACAACAGTATCGCCCAGAAGTGGCGGCGGAGTCCAAAAATGGTCACGACAAGAAGAATTGGGGGAATAATAGCTGAGACCAACATGCCCGTCTTGTCCTTTGGAATTGTAGATTCATGTGGCTGAAAAATCAGCATGAAAAAAGTAATCGCAGAGGGATAAAGACATGTGATGGAGAAAAAACAGGTTTGAGCAATTAAAGCGCCTCTGGACGGAATGAAAGTTCGGTTTGTGTTCACAACTGGGGAATTCTTCGTCTAACGTTACGCATCAGGCATGACCTGCGACGGCGCGGCTCCTGCCGGAGCGTAGCGACAAGCAGGAGGCGTGACGGAGTAGGTCATTGGCCTGCATGCACTGGTTAGGTGATCTTTTGTTTTGCTTCATTCTTTCTTGAATATAAAAATCCGCAGAATATAAAAACTATGCCCATTCCAGCCACAAAAACACCTAGAAAAAGGAAATGCTTCATAAATAAGTGCGGAATCCCAAATAGGAGAAATATGATTCCAATAATGTAAAGGGATATGGACGACAATTGCATCTGTCTTATGGTCTTAGCTCGAATTATATCCAATGCGATTTCATCGGCTAATAGTTTCTTGCCGCAGGCATCAGAACAAATGAGACGCCCTGAACTAGACAATGCGCGTTGACTTGTAAAAAGGGCCTTTCCGCAATAAATGCAGATGCCGGTGAAATCGCGTTCATTAATGTCGTTCATATTTTTTTGTCACCTAACGTCATCGATGACCCAAGACCACATGGTTCTGGCGCTGGCCATGCTCCCGCATGGACTGTGACAGAACTTCGAGCATAGCGAGAATGGTCTTTGAGTCCATCGACTGGTTCGGCTTTTTCATCTTCTAATTTCTTCTTAGTTTTTGATAAATCATAATCCCACATGCAAGGCTTAATAAAAAGAAAGAAAGATAGGGGTGTGTCTTTTCTAAAATGGGTATTCCATGTAGCCCAGAATAGCAACCTGTCTTTGTCAGACTGCGTGATGCCCCTAAAATAAGAGTAGATAAGCCCAAGGAAATGCACAGACAGACAATCCATTCCGCTAGTGAAAAATTACGTATGGCATAAAAGCCTAGGGCCAGAATTAAAATAACAAGCGAACCAGCTATATAATGGTGGTTATCGCTAAGATCGATGGTAAGTCCTACGATCATACTTTGTATGCCGAACGTCGGCGTTCAGTTTGTTTTGAAATGGCTTAGTCAGAGTGAAGCTTTTTTATAGAGGCATAGCAGTCTGTGCAAACAATTGCCAGGTCGTTGAATTGTCTAAAGGCTTCGGTTTTGTCGCCTTCTGATAAGAACATCGCTTCACACTCTGAGCACCAAGCTTGCAGATCGTTTGGATCAGAGCTGTTTTCGATAAAGCCCACTTTGTGGTCTTTGGTGGAAAGCATGTGGCAACAGACCACGGCGGCGATTCTTTTGCCGTGGGAAACGCAATTGATCAATAGAGTCGAGTTGTCAGACATATTCTCTGCCGAACGTCCCGCTTCAGCCATGACCGGTTCCTGCGCACGCAGGAATCATAACGCTGCGAAGCAGGGGCATGAAGGTCATTGGCTGGAAGCGCTGGTTCGGCCTTCTGTTATCCTCTGTAACCTCTTCCTTTAGGACGTGGTTCGAAATGGGAGCAGTAATAAGTCTCCTGAACATATTCGGTGAGCTTATCCCAAAGGTCAAAGATACCCTGTTTTGAATTAACTCTTCGATATTCTTCGGGTACGTCTCTAAAGCAGGCCAGACACCCAAAACTTCCGCAACCGGCAGGCCAATAGTCGCTGAGTCCACATGTAATGCATGCTTGGAGATGAAATCCGGGAGGCATCTGTGACTCCAGGGATAAAAGTTCATACTCAAAATAGCCTGATTTTTCGGTCGAGACGGCGGTAAATTCGGGCTGTATAAGGCTCGCCTTTACATTCTCCTTGTAAGGCCCAGCTGGGCTGGTAGGTGATCCGATCTCAATTTCAGCCAATATCTCTGCCTCTCGGTGTCCCTTGGGGGTTGCTAAATGAACCGGAATTTGAACCGACAATGTAAATCCGCATAAGTCACCAAGACTTAAGTCAAATTGGTCGGATTCTGTGGCAGGGGAAAGGGAGTCAAACCCCGTCCCGGTAAACTTGATTCCCCGTATTTCGGTCGAGAGCGAAGTTCCTGTCGTGAAGACAGTAATGCTCTCGGTGCCGCGTCTGTCACAAAAAATTGCAGGCATCGGTGTCATTGTTTTTTCTGCCGAACGTAGAAAGCTGAGCCACCGCCGACTCGCGACGTGAACAGCGACAGCGGAACTGACCGCGCCAACGGCGGTTGGCTCCGGCGACTTGTTAGGCGGACAATATCTACTCATGCTGAAATCTTCGTGACTCTGCTCGGTAATCTGCTGAGGGACTCGCCAAGTCAGGACGTGCCAGCCAATACTGCTCGCCGAATAACTTCTGCATCGCCCAATCCCACGCCTCGTCGTGAAAGACAAGCCCTCGATACTGCTCGCTCACCGTCTCATATCTGTAAAACTGCTCTGCCTGTGCTTTGGCGTCTGGCCACGAAACGCCACCGTGAACCACAAGGCACCAAGCAAATAAATGCCGCTCGGCATTAAGATAATCAACGTAACCTTTCTCGTCGGCACTCCTAGGTGATGTCTGCTTGTGGCTCATGTCCGCTAACGTCATCGATGACTCAAGACCACATGGTTCTGGCGCTGGCCATGCTACCGCATGGACTGTGACAGAACTTCGAGCATGGCGAGAATGGTCTTTGAGTCCATCGACTGGTTCGGAATCTCTTGGTTTGACTGCCAGAATCGTCTCACTAGACTGTCACTATGACAGCGATAGCCGAAAAACTCGATCAAAAAATGCACGAGTGGGGAGCCAACAAATCCCAGGCGGTGGAAAAGCTCGTGTCTGAAATAATCGAAATGGCTGATGACGATGCGCTCGACATCGGACGGTCGCGCAAGGCTGAGCAAGAAGTGCTGGACATGCTCGATGAGGGTTAATCCTGGAGAAGTCTGGCTGGCCGATCTGGGAATGGCCGCCAAAACACGACCCGTGATCGTCGTCTCCCGATATGATTCCAATCCCCCTCGTGACATCATCATCTATGTGCCTTGCACGACACAGGATCGCGGCAGCAGCTACGAAGTAAATATTTCTGAGTTGTCATTTTTGAGGGAGGACGGGGTTGCTAATGTTCAAGGTCTTGGATCCGTCCCATCCCGTCGGCTCGAAAGGAAACTCGGCGTCGTGCCGGATGCGTTAATGCAGAAAATACGGAACGCCATCAAGTTTGCCTTGAATCTGGCCTGATTTATTCCGAACGTCAGCCGTGAGCCGCGCGCGTACCTTAAGGACAGTGCCTCCACTGAGGCGAATATACTTCTCGCCTGGGCCACCAGTGAGGACTTTTTCGACTGTGTCTGCTGAAATAATTGTGTAACCGACCATGCGGCGTAAATCCCGGGCAGTGTCTCTTGCCAATGCAGTTGAGCAAATGAGAGAAATGGTAAGAAACAGTATCGTTGTGGTTTTCATAATTTTTGTCGAACGTCCCGCATCAGACATGACCTGCGACGGCGCGGCTCCTGCCGGAGCGTAGCGACAAGCAGGAGGCGTGACGGAGTAGGTCATTGGTCTGGATGCGCTGGTTAGCAGATTTTCTTCCTTGAGCCTTTCAGCGATCCAAACTTTGATAATCGACTGACGGGTCACCCCCAAACGGGTCGCCTGAAAGTCGAGAGAATCAATGACCCACTGGGGAAAATCCACATTCACCCTTTTCTGCTCAAGGCCAGGACGCCATGCGCGGGAAAGATCCAGGTAGGGGGTAATGTCGCCGCCTTCGTCAAAAATGCGGTCCAATTCACTGGCCTTGATCGTAGTTTTGTTTTTCTTCATCTCTTGATCTCCTTACCGATATGATTCTAAGGAGCAACTTCATTTTGCCCATGAGGTCATTCATGATTTCTGGTATTTTCTCTTTCTTTTCTACGCCGACGACCAGAACCTGACGTGCTTCACTGTCGCCTTCGATGAATGTCTGCGAAATGTAGGCTTCGCAAATTCCATCGACCTGAGCAACAACCTGACCTAGAGCGTCCGCTAGCACTTCTGGTATAGGCTTAGCTGGAGCACCGAAAAACATTTTGGTTCCACGGGGTAATGATCGCTCGCTCATAGTTTTATTGCAGAACGTCCTTCGTCAGCCATCCGCCTTTGGCGGATTGGCTGGACGAACTGGTTCGGCCTTTTGGGTCATCTAAATAGCCAGTCCTGATACTGCTTCCAATCAGCATCAATTAGCTGGAGCACCGAAAAACATTTTGGTTCCACGGGGTAATGATCGCTCGCTCATAGTTTTATTGCAGAACGTCCGTCGTGAGCCGCGCGCGGTAGCGCGTTGGCTCCACGGCATGGTTCGACTTTTTTTAGTATATTCGTTTCGGGCGTGAAATTCCTGAGTCTGGCAACTCCCGCTGTATCTCTCGTATGTCT
>JAQTNW010000045.1 GCA_028713655.1 Candidatus Methylacidiphilales bacterium
GCGCCGGGGTTTCTTCTTGCCCTATGGGAAAAAGTTATCATATTTTGCTGTCGTGCTGCAGGATCTGAAGCTTGATCCCATTTACGACGGATTTCTTTTTCTGGCCGAATCCGTGCACAACCCGCCTTCGTTGAAAAGCCATCATCATGTGGAACTGGAGCTCAATCTGGTTGTGCGCGGGACCATCACCTACATCACGGGCGGTGGGAGGTTCACATTCGGCCCGCGTACGCTCCTGTGGATGTTTCCGGCGCAGGAACATCAGCTCGTGGACCGGAGCAATGACGCCCGGAATTATGTGGCGGTGTTCAAGCCGGGACTGATTGCGAGGTCTTGTCACACGGAACCCTACAAGGGCCTCACGCGAAAAAAGGCGGAGAAGGGGCGGGTCCTGCACACCATTCTGGATCCCGAAAGTTATGATTTGTTGCGTAGGATGATGGATCGGATGATGGAGGGATCGCTCGACTCCGATATCCTCAACCGCGAGGCCGGTTTTGGCGTGGAATCTGATTTTCGTTACCGGCATGGCGACCCGGACGGCCTCAATGCGGGCTTGCGCCATTTGTTGCTGTTTTCATGGCGTCTTCAACAGCAGGGGGGGCTTCATCATCCGGCGGTTTCGCTGCATCCGGCCATATCGAAAGCGATTGAGATTTTGGGCAACGAAGATTGGTCCGGAACGCTTGGAGGCCTTTCCCGCGAATGCGGATTGAGTGAGTCGCATTTCAGCCGGATATTCGCCGCCCAAGTCGGCGTGCCAGTGAATCGTTATAGAAATTCCCTGCGGCTTTCACGCTTTTGGTCGCATTATCGCAAGCCCGAGCAAAGGACCATGACCGAAGCAATGTATAGGGCCGGCTTCGGGAGTTATGCCCAGTTCTACAAGGTTTTCGCCGACGCCTACGGGCGCGGGCCTCGTGCGTGCCTCGGGCGCAAAGAAGAACCGGCAGGAAAGTGATTTTCATAAGGATCCGCAGGTTAAGTGTCGGCCATTATTTTTCGATAGGCGAGAAAATCGGAGTGCATACGATGGAAGACCCGGTATTTCCGCTCGTGGTAATCCGCGACTTTGCCGTGTGACGGTTTGATGATTCGGCCCACGGAATTCATGGAGGCCATTGCTTCGGGCAACGTGTTAAAACGGCCGGAAGCCACCGCGCCGAGTACAGCCGAGCCGAGCAGCACCGCTTCCGGTTCCTTTGAAAGAATCAGATTGCACCCGGTGATGTCGGCATGTTCGCGGAGGAAAACAGGATTTTTGGTTCCGCCACCGCAGATAAATACCGAGGAAATGCCGTAGCCCTTTTTGTTCATTTCTTCAAGGATGTGCCGGGTGCCGTACGCGACGGCTTGGATCGCCGCCAGATATTGCAAGGCCAGATCATCTACCGTGGCGGACAAAGCCAGTCCCGTGACGGTTCCTTTTAATGCCGGGTTGGCTCGCGGCGAGCGGTTTCCGTGAAAGTCAGGTTGAATATGCAAGTCACGGGTCAATTCAGCAGGATGCCGGATGTTTTTAGCTTTCGCCAGAAGCTCCAGCCGTTCGTTGAGCAGCTCGTATATTGTCAGGCCCTTCTTTTCGGCCTCGACTTGAAGCTCCGCCGCAGCGGCATGAGAGTGGATGACATGGTCGATCAGCGCTCCCGTGGCGGACTGCCCGCCCTCGGTCAGCCAGTATCCTGGAATCATGGCAGAAAAATAAGGCCCCCAAATCCCGTGTATAAAACGCGGTTTTTTGGAAACGGTCATGTGGCAGGAGGAAGTTCCTCCAATCAGGGCGAGACGGGTTTCAAAATTCGCCGTTGCGGACTTTTTACCGCCAAGTGAAGCCCCCAGCAGCCCGAGGCCGCCTGCATGGGCGTCGATGATTGAGACCCCGACCGGTGTGCCGGGATTTAATCCCAATTCAGTCGCAGCCTGTTTCGTCAGCCCATGTCCGACAGGCTCTCCCATGGGCCGGATGCGGATGCCGATTCGTTTGAATCCATCCGCCGCCAGGTCGCCCAAGCCGATCTTTTTGAAATAAGACGCGTCCCATCCTTCTCCGTTCAAACCTTTGTGGCCCAGATAAGTCCACTTGCAGACAGTGGTGCAAAGGGAACGGGTATCATCGCCAGTGGCACGATAGGTCAAAAAATCCGGCAGATCCAGGAACCGGGCCGAGCGCTTCCATGTTGCCGGCAGATTTTTCTTCAACCAGAGCAGTTTCGGGGTCTGCATTTCGGGGGAAATGACGCCGCCCACATATTTGAGCGCCGGATGACCCGTGTGATTGATTTTACCGGCTTCGCCGACGGCCCGGTGATCCATCCAGACAATCACATTCTGTTCATCGCGTCCGGTTGGGCTCACGGAAACCTGGCGATCCTGTTCATCAAGCGCGACGAGCGAGCATGTGGCGTCAAAACCGATGCCGGACACTTGATCTGTACGGACACCGGCCTTTTGCATGGCTTCGCGCACGGCCGCGCAGCACGATGACCAGATATCGTCGGATGATTGTTCGACAAAATCCGGACGGGGCTTCCACATTTGGATGGCTCGGCTCGCTGCGGCGAGCATCCTGCCGTCCGACGTGAAAACTCCGGCCCGGGCGCTGCCCGTTCCGACGTCTATGCCCAGAGTCATCATAAGTTATTCGTCCTATGAACCGTGCAGGTGGGTGTTGAGCAGGTTTTCGAAGTATTCCTGCCGTCCGCTTTTTGGAACCGGTTCGCCCAGTTTGCCGAGAACCAATTTTTCCAGTTCCTTGAATCCGACCCGGCGTTTTTCTATGTCCTTGCCGTATCCGGAATCAAAGGTGGCATAGCGCTCCTTGAGCAGTTGCTCAAATTTTCCTTTCGCCAGGATTTGACGTGCGAGCTTGAACGCAAGCGCATACGCATCCATCCCGCCGATGTGCGCATGGAACAAGTCCTCCAGATCAATCGATGGCCGCCGTAGTTTGGCGTCGAAGTTGAATCCACCCGATCCGAGTCCGCCCGCCCGTTGGATTGACATCATCGCCAGGGTCAGTTCCTTTACGTCGGTGTTGAATTGGTCCGTGTCCCAGCCTAACAATAAATCGCCGGAATTGGCGTCAATCGAACCCAGCATTCCCGCCGCCGCCGCAACTTCGATTTCGTGCTGGAACGTATGGCCTGCCAGCGTGGCGTGATTGGTTTCGATGTTGAACTTGAAATGTTTTGCCAGGCCGTATGTCCTGAGGAACGCAATGCCGCCGGCCACATCAAAATCATACTGGTGCTTGGTGGGCTCCTTCGGTTTGGGTTCGATCAGGAACTGTCCCTTGAACCCGATTCGCGCCGCGTAATCGACCGCCATGTGCAGAAACGCGGCGAGATGATCCTGTTCGCGTTTGAGGTTGGTGTTGAGCAATGTCTCATATCCTTCGCGACCGCCCCAGAACACATAATTTTCTCCACCCAACTCCTTGGTGACTTCCAGGGCCATTTTAACCTGTGCGGCGGCATAGGCAAAGACATGTGCGTCCGGATTGGTGGCGGCCCCGCACATGTAGCGCGGGTTGGAAAACAGGTTCGCAGTGCCCCAGAGCGGTTTGATCCCCGTGGCTTTTTGCAACTGCTTTGCATGCGCTACAATTTTGTCCAGATTCCTGTTGGATTCCCGCAGGCTGCGGCCTTCGGGCGCGATGTCCCGGTCGTGAAAACAATAAAATGGCGCCTGGATTTTCCCGAAAAATTCAAACGCCGCCTCCATCCGGGCTTTGGCAACGGACAGGGGATCTTTCCCATTTTCCCAGGGACGCCGGATGCAGCCCGGACCAAACGGGTCGGCTCCAACTCCGCGAAACGAATGCCAATAGGCGATGGAGAATCGCAAATGGTGTTTCAAGGTCTTCCCGTCGATCACCTCGTCGGGATTGTAGTGTTTGAAACTTAGCGCGTTTTGGCTTGAAGGGCCTTCATATTGGATCGCTTTTGTTTTTTTGAAGTAATCCATGGGATGATTTTCAAATGGAAGACTGCGACTTTGCCTTCAGTGTTATTTTGCCAACCGGGTCCATGCGCTGTTCGCCTTGCTTGAAGCGACCACCGCTTCGATGAAGGCCATGCCGCGGATACCGTCTTCGATTTTCGGAAAATCGTTTTCGACTTCCGTCGGTTTGCGCTTTTCTAGCCGCGCGCGGATGGAGCCGGCAAAATTTTTATAAATATTTGCAAACGCTTCAAGGTATCCCTCGGGATGAGCGGGTGGAGTGCGCGTCGCGGCAGTGGCGTTCGCGCCAAGGTAACCGTTTGCGGTGCGATAGACCTGCGCGGGACGGTCGGCCCATTTCACGAGCATCGTGTTGGGTTCCTTTTGGTGCCATTCGATGCCGCCTTTTTCACCATAAACCCGGATGTTGAGATTGTTTTCCTCGCCGATGCTGATTTGCGAGCAATGCAGGACGCCCTTTGCGCCGTTGTCGAAACGCAACAGCACATTCGCGTCGTCATCGAGTAGGCGGCCTTCGACAAAGGAGGTGATGTCGGCGGCGAGTTCCTTGATTTTCAGGACGGTGATGTATTCGGCAAGGTTTTCCGCGTGGGTCCCGATGTCGCCCACACAGCCGCCCACCCCGGCTTTGGCGGGATCGGTGCGCCAGGCAGCCTGCTTTTGGCCGCTTGCTTCAACGCGCGTCGCCAGCCAGCCCTGGGGATACTCAACGACGATCTTGCGGATTTTGCCGAGTTGACCCGCGCGAATGATGTCGCGGGCCTCCTTCACCATCGGATAACCGGTGTAGTTGTGCGTCAGGCCGTAAAGAAGGCCGGTTTTCCTGACCAAGGCTTCGAGCTGTTTTGCTTCATCGAGATTGAAAGTGGCGGGCTTGTCGGACAGCACATGGAACCCGTTTTCCAGCGCCATCTTTGCGGGCGGGAAATGCATGTGGTTGGGTGTCACGATGGCAACGAAGTCCATCCGCAGCTCCGCGGGCAGTTTTTTCTCCTTTAAGATCATTTCCTCAAAGCTGCCGTAGGAACGGTCCGACGGAAGAAACAAGTCTGTGCCGCTTGCTTTTGACTTGGCCGGGTCGGAGGAAAATGCGCCGCAGACCAGTTCGATCTGTCCGTCGATCGACGCCGCAATGCGATGCACTGCGCCGATGAATGCGCCCTGGCCGCCGCCCACCATGCCGTAACGGATTTTTCTGCTCATGTTTGTTGGCGCTTTGCCGGAACTCCGGCGGCAACTTTCAGGTTACAAAAGTAACCTTCAGGCCTTTGCCATGTAAAGGAAAGACTGGCGGTGCCTTATTTGAAGATTATGACAACGACGGTTCGGATCGTGGCAATCCGGGAAAATGGATGGGATTCGTGTCCGGGTTTATTTCTTTGACGCTTTCAGCAATGGCGCGCAGAGAATTCCCATCGGTTTGAATTGATATTCGTAAGACCAGTTGATGCCTTCTGATCGGTAGGAGTCGGGCCCCTTCCATTCAAGGAATGGATCACAATTATGCACTGCAGCAAACGAGTTATAGCGATTGCCGTATGCGGTCAGATCCAACGCATGGATTCCTGGGGTGAGGGAACCGAGGTCGATTTCAAACGGGGGAAACGCCACTTGTCCCAACGGCTTGTTGTCCAGAGCAACGGTGAGCAGGGGATTTTTAAACTGCGGCGCTTGCATTCGGAGCGGGCCTGACATTTTCTTAATCTGGCAGTGGTAGGTCACGTTTCCGGCATAGAACGGCAAGCCTTGTTGTGTCCAATCTCCAAAAGCCAATTGCCGCACTGGCGCAATCAATTCGGCATGGCGTCCGAAGACGCGCACGCCGAAATCCCCGAGCAGATAAATATTTTCAAGATCTGTTTTGCGGTTGAAGGGCAAACTCAAAACCAATTCGTGCGCGCCCGCGTCGAGCCGCGGCAATGCAACGGTTTGGATGGCTTCATCGACCCACCAACCGGTCGCCTGACTGGGAACCGGTTTGCCGTCCAAGATAATTTTCATTTTGGCTGCTTCCTCGAGGGCGAGCAGGGGGGCATCGACCGAGATAGCGCTCTCGATCCTGAATCGTAATTCGACCTGGCCCAGAGTGGGGCTGGGTTCCTTGTCCGCCCAGGGCTGTGGAATGTTGCCGCAGCGATCCGGCAATCCAAACTCCCGCCGGATTAGATTATCCAGCCGCAACATTTCTTCGACTGGCTTCCATGTTCCCTCGTTGATCCGCCATTGTGCTTGATCCAACAACAGGACATTCGGTTCCGAAAGCGTCACGGGAACGGGATCGGTCAATCGGGCGACTTCCTCAAACTTCGCGAAGTCATACGGCTTTCCGCCGGGACTTGAGCCGGGCTCCAATTGCAAAAGCAAACTCCCGCAGCCTGGAAAATTCCAGCGCAGCACAGTCCATCCGTCACGGCTTTCGGCGGCGAGCGTTTCGACGGCTCCGGTCAGCGTATCCAGATGAGTCACCGACCAGTCGCCGCGCACTTTGAGCGTGACTCCCTTACGTTCCTTGACGCGATCCGTGTTGCAGATGAACAAATAGCGGGAATCTTTGTCCTGCCGCGTCTGGCAGAGCAGGGAATCGGATGGTCGTGCGTCATGGAGCCGAGCCTCCAATTCCCGAAAAGGTTCCAGCGCCTGCAAAATGCCGGTTTGCGTATGGTTGGCGTGGCGGCATTGGGCGGCCAATTGGGCTGGCGCCTCCGAAGGCAAGGCATCGACAAGGGAGGGGATTTCTCCGGTGAAAATCACGGCGCCGCCCGCCTTTGCAAAACTTTGCAGCCGTTCCAACGTGCTCGAGCGGATTGTGCGCAATGCCGGGACAATGACGGCATCATAGGCCATCTCCCCGACTTGGAACTTGTCCGTCTGCCGCGCTGCCGATTGGGAGGAGAGAAGTGATTCGCAGATAAAATTGAAATCGAGCAACCCGAAAAGCAGCCACTGGGTCAAATCCGAAAATTGTTTTTCGCGTTCCTTCCGTTCAAGGGAGGTTTGCTCCAGCGGACCGCAACATAGCCAATAGGATTCAATCGGATGAATGACTCCGATCCGGACCAGCGGCTTGCCCCGTGTCAGCGCCGTATTCACCCGGGCAAAATGATCTTCTACCAGCCGATATTGATCGAACCACGGAGATTGATAACCGATGGACGCCGGGTAATCGCGTTTGGCTTCACCGGCCATCGATACCCACGTCAAATGATGGTTGCGAATGGTGACTCCCAGTGCGGCCTGCCAGTCGCCCTGTCCTTTGTGGCCCGTAAAATCAAAATCCCAACCGGTGACGCCGTACAATTCGCTCAACATGCCATCCCGGCCATATTGATGCACCGCGCTCTGCGCCTGCTTCGCGGTGTTGTATTCCCGCGCATCGCACAGCATGTCAATGCCGGGAAGCTGGAAGGCCCTATAGGAGCGCATCGCATCTCCAAGCGCACCGGCCTGGGATTCCAAAGTCTGCTCCGACATCATGTGTCCGGTCAGCGCGATCCCGTGATCTTCGCACCATTTCCCAAGCACATCCGCATAGGCCGTGGCAAACCGTTCACCGACATGGTCGTGATAGCGATAGCGCGCAACCGAAGCCTTGCGTCCAGGCTGTTCCCAGAACAGCTCCGGCAAATGCTTTTCCAATTGCTGGCCATGGGTTTCGGCGAATGTATCCAATAAATCCTCCGTAAACGGAAGAAACAAATCGCGTTGATCCGTTGTGGATTGAAAACAGGTTTTGTGTGGAAACTGCGGTTCGTCCGTGAAGATGGCCCGAATGGTTTTTCCAAAATGATTTCCCACGGCTTTTGCATAGGCTTCGTGGGTTACTTCAATAAACCGCCGTGTGGCCGCGGGATTTAAAGTATCGACATAAGTCTGATGATTAAACCAGGCCACCGGCTTCGCCGTTTCGAGATAGGCATACCAAAGAACTCCGCGCCCCGAACCTTTTTCGCCTTCGCGCAGGAATTTATAATCTGCCAGAACCCCGTCTTTAAGGATTACTTCATAGGTCCCGATCAACCGTCCGTTTCCATTCCGGCTGCCAAAGGCTCCGCTGTTATTGACGGCAGCAGATGCTTCATGACCATAGGGGCTGCAGGTGAAGAGCAGATGTTTTGCCCGGAACTTTTCATCCTTGGTGACAAGCCCGCCTGCAAAACCCGATGGCCATCTATCCTCATCGTAGAGCCAGGCCAACATCCCGTTTGAGGCGGCTTTTTCTGTGCTCGCCTTGACCAGTGACATGTATTCCTCACCCAGATAGGGAGTTACCAATCCCGTGCGAACATGGATGTGGAATCCGCCCATCCCCATCGTCTTGAAATGGTCGATCTGAGGCTCCAGTTGTTTCCAGGAGAGCTTGTTGTTCCAGCACCAGAAAGGCGCGCCGCGATATTCGGAACTTGGAGCGCGAAATAATTCCGTGTCCAATGATTTTGTCCGGTTGTTGCGGGGATAGAGTTTGGTGGGCGTGGTCATATTTTTTCAGCTTAATTATAATTGGATTACCGGCAACGAATCTGCTATGCACCAGTTGCATGGCCTTCGCAAAAACGATCACCCAACGCGATTTGGCCCGTGAAGCGGGCGTTTCACACTCCACCGTTTCCCGCGCCCTCCGGAACGATGTCCATCTCCCGAAAAAGACCTGCCTTCGCATTCAGGACCTCGCCGCAAAGTTGGGGTACAAGGCCAATCCCATCGTTGCCCAGCTGACCCGTGAACTCCGCCGCTCACGGACCGCTACATACCAGGCAACACTGGCGTTAATTCATGACTTCCCGGGCAGAGATTGGAATAAGACAGGCAGTTGGTCTTATATTCTTCCGAGTCTCCGATGCAGAGCAAACGAACTGGGATACGAGGTGGAAGAGTTCGGCCTGCGTCAACTTGGAATATCCGCACGCCGTCTGACGTCTGTTTTGCAAGCCCGCGGGATTCGCGGTGTGTTCGTTGCTCCACTGCCAAAACCAATTGGCCATCTGCCGTTGGATTGGACTCGTTTCAGTGCGCTGACACTGGGGTATCAGATGTCGCAGCCGAAGCTTCATGCCATTGCCAGCGATCACTACTTTGATATCAGGCTGGCGCTCCACCGTTTGACTCGTCTCGGCTATCAAAGGATAGGGTTGGTCTTGGATCATGCAGCCGACTTGTATGCCGGCGGTCAATATTCGGCAAGTTTTTTGGGATTTGAGAGGGAGTATCCACCTCACCATCATGTTCCCATTCTTTGGCTGGAAGGCTGGAACAACACTGTAGTGCAAAAAACGCTCGAAGAATGGTTGGAACGATGCCAACCCGATGCGGTACTCACGAT
This sequence comes from Candidatus Methylacidiphilales bacterium, assembly GCA_028713655.1. Classification (NCBI taxonomy): domain Bacteria; kingdom Pseudomonadati; phylum Verrucomicrobiota; class Methylacidiphilae; order Methylacidiphilales; species Methylacidiphilales bacterium. Next base: position 9,281 of record JAQTNW010000045.1, read on the forward strand.
GTCGCCGGAATTTGTCAATATCCTCCGAAATTTTAGGCAGATTCCAGGGGAAGTTGGATTTGCCGCGTTGGATATGCCCAAGGCTGATCCAGGCTGTTCTGGAATATATACTCATCCTCACGAATACATGGCTGCAGCCGTCGATTTTGTTGTTTCGCAATTGTACCTGAATCAGATTGGAGTGCCCAAGATTCCGTTTTTTCTGAGAATCGAGGGAGAATGGATCGATGGCGGCAGCACCCGTAAATGCCATGCGTCTGGGGAAAAGCGGAAAAGCTGAATGGACTAACCCGGATGTTTCACTCACTTCTGAAAACCCCTGCAAAGGGTTCATCCCACATTTCAAAAAGCCGGACAGAAATAGGGGCGCAGCCACATCCGGGTTATTAACAAAACCGCCTGAAATGAGAAATTTTTGAATTGGAAGCGCCGTATTTTGAGGCGGTTTTGCAGTAGCCTGCATAGACCCAGCATGCGTCATTCTGCCGTTGTGCCACAGCGCCAACTGGTCTATCATCAAAATGAGTGTGAAATATGCAGGCTAAAGCGGTTTTTCAAGTAAGCTCAAAATTTATGCCAAATAATTGTTATTCTTCGGCGCGCGAAACCTACGTGCGATTGGATGTGGATACCGAGGCCGTGTTGCACAAGCTTGCGGACATCCCGATTTCGCTCCATTGCTGGCAGGGAGACGATGTCGGCGGTTTTGAAAATACGGGCGCGGAACTGGGCGGCGGACTGGCCGTAACCGGAAATTATCCTGGCAAAGCGCGTTCCATCGATGAGTTAAGGCAGGATTTGACGAAGGCATTTTCGCTGATCCCGTGCAAACACCGGCTGAACCTGCACGCATGTTACGCCGACCTTGGCGGGAAGAAGGTTCCGCGCAATGAATACACCACGGCGCAGTTCCAGAGCTGGATTGATTGGTGTGGGGCATCCGGCATCGGAATGGATTTCAATCCGACCTTCTTTTCGCATCCGCTGGCAGCCGACGGTTTTACCCTGTCGCATGCGGATGCCGGTGTGCGGCGGTTTTGGATCGAGCACGGAATCGCCTGCCGCAAAATCGGCGCGGCCATCGGCAAACAGCTTGGCACTCCATGCGTGACAAATGTGTGGATCCCGGACGGGTTTAAGGACACGCCCGTGGACCGCAAAGCGCCGCGCGAACGGCTTGAGAAATCCCTCGATGCGATGTTTGCCGAAAAGATCGATCCCCGACACAATCTAGATGCGCTCGAAAGCAAGCTCTTCGGCATTGGCAGCGAAAGCTGCGTCATCGGTTCACATGAGTTTTATCTTGGGTACGCCGTCAAAAACAAAAAGCTCATTTGCCTGGATGCCGGCCATTTCCATCCCACGGAAAATCTCGCCGACAAAATTTCCTCCGTGCTGCAGTTTGTGCCGGAGATTTTGCTGCATGTCAGCCGCGGCGTCCGTTGGGACAGCGACCACGTGGTGGTCCTTGACGACCCGCTGAAGGCGATGATGGAGGAATTGGCGCGCGGCGATTTTCTCGGGCGCACCCATATCGGGCTGGATTTTTTTGATGCAAGCATCAACCGCATTGCCGCGTGGGTAATCGGCTCGCGAAGCACCGCCAAGGCGCTGTTGCTGGCGTTGCTCGAACCCCATAAGAAACTGCGGGAGGCTGAAGCCGCCGGAAACTTTACCCAGCGGCTTGCATTATTGGAGGAAATCAAAACCCTGCCTGCGGGCGCGGTCTGGGATGAATATTGCCGCCGCCAGAATGTCCCCGTGGGGATGGACTGGTTTGATGAAGTGCAATCCTACGAACGCAAGATTCAGGCCGCGCGCGCCTGAAAAAATGAATCGTTCCGCTCCCTTGGTGGCCGGAATTGGCGAAGTGCTCTGGGACAAATTTCCGGATGCGGACCGGCTGGGGGGCGCGCCGGCAAACTTTGTTTTCCACGCGGCGCAACTTGGCGCGCAGGCGCGGATTGTATCGCGCATTGGCTGTGATCCAGGCGGCAGCGAGTTGCGCAGGCAGCTTGAGGGCAGGGGTGTTTCCACGGAATATCTTCAGACCGATCCGGTCCAGCCGACAGGCACTGTGTTTGTTAGGCTTCGGGATGGCCAGCCAAACTACACGATCACGGCCCCGGTTGCGTGGGACTTTCTGGAACCGACAGGGGATTTAAAACAACTGGCCTCCGGGCTGGACGCCATTTGCTTTGGCACTCTGGCACAGCGCAATGCCGTCTCGCAGGAAACCATCAGATGGGCCGTTACATCCTGCCCGAAAAACGCCCTGCGGCTGTTCGATGTAAACCTGCGGCAATCCTTTTACACAAACGAAATCATCGAATTTGGATTGTGGCACGCCACAGTGCTCAAGTTGAACGCTGACGAACTGGCTTGCGTGGGGCGTCTCTACGGCTGGGAAGCACACCCGGAAAATATTATAAGCCGGCTGTTTCAGCATTTTCCCTTGGAATGGATTGCGCTGACTCGAGGAGCGGAAGGCTGTGAACTGCACACCCGCGAACAGACGATCCGCTCCGCCGCTGTTCCAGTTAAATGTGTGGATGCCGTTGGCGCAGGCGATGCTTTTTCCGCCATGCTTGCCGTGGGTTTGCTCAGGAAGCTGCCCTTGCAGGAAATCGCAGACCGATGCAATCAAATCGGCGCCTACGTTGCCAGTCAGGCCGGGGCCATGCCGGAATTGCCTGCGGAACTCATTGCATTTTGACTTCTGAACGATACGGCAGGCCGCTTTGAGCGCCATGGCGCGTGACTTTCAAGGCGGAGGCGCTTACCGACCGGCGGACCGCTTCCTCAAGGGAGAGCCCTTCAGCCAGCCCGACTGCGAGCCAGCCGGTGAAGCAGTCGCCTGCCCCCACGGTGTCCACGGGTTTGACGCGCGGCGCGCGGACCAACTTCGAGCCTTTGGCCGTCACGCACAAGGCGCCGCGGGCGCCGAGTGTCACGACAATCTGGCGGCAACCGCGCCGGAGCAGTGCCTGCGCCGCCTTTTCCGGTGAAGACTCGCCGGTAAGTAGCCCGGCTTCGTGCTCATTCGGAACCAGTGTGTGGACGAGCCGGAGTAGCGTGGATGGGAGTCGCCGGGCGGGCGCGGGATTCAACAGGAACGGCACACCGGCCTTGGCAGCAATGGCGGCTGCGCGCGTCACGCTTTCCAGCGGGATTTCGAGTTGTGCAACGACGATGCCGGCACGTGTGATCTTGTTACGAGCGAGGTCCACGTCGGTGGGCGATATTGCATCGTTGGCCGATCTTGCAACCACGATTTGGTTTTGGCGTTCGCGTCCGCCGAGCACGATCAGCGCGATGCCGCTGGATTTGCCGGATTTGGCCCGAAACGCCGACACGTCAATGCCCTCCGCGCGCAGGGCGGCTTTGGCGGCGCGCCCGAAATCGTCCTCGCCATGCGCCCCGATAAAGCTCACGCGCCCGCCCGCCCGTGCCGCCGCGACGGCCTGGTTGGCGCCCTTGCCGCCATGAAACCGGCAAAACTCTCCACCTAACAAGGTTTCGCCCGGCTGCGGCAGACGGGCCGCGGTAATGACGAGGTCGGTGTTGGAACTGCCAATGACGGTGATGCGGGGTGATTTCATGTTGAACCGCGCACCTTTTGCGCAATCTCCACGCTGAGCCTGGCGCATTCACTGATTGCGATGGGATGATAACCGGGAATCAGCGAATAAAGCGTGTCGTTCAGCGGAGCGGTCCATTTTTTGGGAATCCGCGCTGCGCCGAACATCGCGCCCCAGATCGAGCCTGCGGTTGCGCCGTTGCAGTCGGTGTCCCAACCGCCCATGACGGCGATGCCGACGGTTTTTTCAAAATCATCCTGTCCCAGGAGCAAGGCCGCCACGACTAGCGCGGCATTGTTGTTGGTGTGCACCGGATGGTAATGACCGAACCGACTGTAAATTTTGTCGAGCACGGCCTCGAATTCCGCCGCCCGGAACCCATGTTCCCGGCAGATGCCGATGGTCTCCCGCATTTCCTGATAAAGGCGCGAGCGGTGCGGGATTTCGGCAAGTCCGGCTTCGATTACCTGCAGCGGATCCGTCGTTGCGAACCCGGCGGCGATCATGGCGGCGCAAAACATTTCGCCGTAAATGCCGTTTTTCACATGGCTCATGCGGGCGTCGGGCCAGGCGAATTCCGCCGCCAGTTCGGGATTCCCCGGCGCGGCATAGCCCCACGAATCCGCGCGGATCTGCGCGCCGATCCATTCGCGGTAGGGATTGTGATGCGTGGCCACCCAGTTCCAGTCCACATCGTCCTTGAACGGCGGTCTGTAGCGTATGGCGATGTTCCGGTACGCTTGTGTTTCCGCCGTGCAGACCTGCTGGTAACCCAGATATTCCATCCACGCCTCCATCACGTTGCCTGTGGTGAATGCCGCTCCGTGCGCAAGCATCACCTTTTGAGCAAGAACGGTGTAGCGGATATCGTCATCGGTTTCCATGAAGGCGATCTTTTCCCGGGTGGAAAATTCGAAACACACTTTGCCTGTTTGCCCGGAGGCGGGAGACGAGCCGGGAATATAATTTCGAATCGGATATTCGTCGGGCCCAATGGCGGTCAGATAAGTCTTGGTGCGTTCCTTGCTCGAAAGCCCATTGTCAGGGGCCATGAAACATTCAACCGGCTTTCCAAGCGCGCAACCCGTGCAGCGGCCCAGCCAGGTGCCCAGCATCCGGTCTGACAACACGTCATTCCCATAGGCGATGGGCAGCTGGCGCGGGCCGTCCGCCCGTTCGCCACGGATGGTTTCGAGGTCACTGGGTTCGATGAAGGAAAAATCCGGTCGTCTGGGTATATCCTGCAAGGCATACCAGAGAGCTGCGAGTTGCTCGTGCTCCGATTCGGCCGGCGCGGTGATTTGCGCTTTGATATTTTCGACAGCAGCCGGGTCGCGGCCTTCTTCCAGGGACTGTTTGCATTCTTCTTCAAGCAGGATTTTCGCAGAGTCCCAGCCTCCGAGGAACGGAATATGGGGGAAAATTGGTTTCATTTATAATGCTGACGTTAATGCGCTAAATAATTTCCAATTCGTTGCGCGAAGGCAACTTCGGGAATGGCTTGGCTGGGTGAGTTTGGTACCAGTAGGCGACGGAGGCAATATCATCCTGAAGCGGCAGAAAACGTCCGCCGCTCCTCCAGCCGAGCGCCTGGATGGTGACGCGCAAATCCTTCTCAAAACGGATCGGGTCCATGATGTGCCAGCGGTAGAGGCCGAATCGGGTTTGGGATTGATAGACTCCGTCGGGACGGATCACCTGTGGCATGCCGGCATACGGCGTGTTGAATTCCTGGTATTGCCTGGTTGCCTGGTTTTCAAAGTTATACGACCCGCAAAAATAATCCTCGGTGCCGGTCCCGCAGATGGTCGGGAATTCCTTGTCGCCGTCCATGTAGAATTTGATTTCGCCTTCGCCCCACCAGCCGGTGTTGTTGACGCCCCAGCACATATAGGTGCCCACGTAATGGCCCCAGCCTTCGACTCCGTCCAGGATGGTATAAACCTCCTTGTAGGGCAGCGGGTTGACCCTTCGAAATTGAGCGTGGAAGTAGGCGGCGTCCTCCGGTACTTCCTGCAGGGCGTAGTTGATTTGATAGAACAGGGTCATGTCCTCATCGGCGATATTTTCGAAGGTAATGCGACACCGCTTGCGGAACGGCATGGGCCAGTAACAATTGAACGCACTACCCGGATTGACGCAGACAGCCTGGGACACCACCGGCGCAAATTTTCCCCAGCCGCAGGCGAAGAAATCGCCCACCGGGCATTCGATTGCCGGGGTTTCGGAGTCATCCCAATAAACGCGGATGATGGAGTAGCGCCAGTTCCCAGCGGGTGTCATCCAGATTTGTTGGATCACGCCGGGGCCTTCGACATCCATGATTGTTGCACTGGATCGCTTTGGGACGACAATGAGGGGACGCACTTTCCATCCACGTCCAAGTTCACGAACGGCTGCATTATTTTCAAGCCAAACCTGCCCGATTTTTGCGACCTCAGGCTGGGGTGTGGCGGAAACCTCCGCCATTCCACCTTTGCCTTTTTCACCATAGACATTTTCCGGCGAAACAGATCGTGTTTGCGCACGGCTGAGAAAGGGCAGATTTCCGAGTGACTGGGCAAGGCCTGAAAATGAGCTTGGGTTGGAGCTGGGGTTCATTGGAGTGCTTTCTACTTATTTTTTTAATTGTATGTTTGTGAATTGAAAGTTTGACGGGATATCCCGGTTTGGCGAGCATGTTTGTTATAAGTTCCAGCGGTTGTTTTCCAAGGTCGAGAATGACGCGCTTGACCGCCAATTGGCCTTCAATGACAGAAACGCGCAGCGAAGTCTTGTCCAGGGGAACGGGCGCCATGGCCTGTGGCCGTTCAGGCAGAGGCAGCCCGCGCCAATCCCGCCGAGCGGCATGGTGGTCTGGAGAATCGTGCGATGTTCAAATGGAAAGAGGGGAGTATTTGTTTTCATGGGAAATTAGCCTGCATATTTCATGCTCATTTTAATGTTCAACCTGTTAGCACGCTGCCACGACAGAGGAAGGACACGCGCTGCGCCTATGCAGGCTATCGCAAGACCGCCTCAAAATAAGACATTTCGAATCCAAAGAAATTTTCATCCAGGCGGTTTTGTTTTTAACCCGGATGCGAAGGCACTCCTGATTTTGCCCGGCCTTTTGGCCGGACACTTTGCAGGGTTGCAGAAGCGGGTGAAACATCCGGGTTAATTGCTGCGGATCAGTTCGGTGATGGCTTTGTCGTCGTATTGCAGCCGCGACAATTCGTCCAGGACCTTGTTGCGGTTTTCCAACAGCTTGCCCTTGAGTGTGGTATCCTTGCTGGAGGAGTTGCTCTCGGCAATTTTCTGCCAGACATTTACAAAGTCGTAGATCGCGTCCTGTATGTTGGATACGCGGGGGTCCACCTTGAAGTTTAAGGAGTTCAATTTGTCGAGGGCGCCCTGGTATTGTTCCGGGGAATATTTTCTTACGGTGATCATTTGCGGAGAGGCGTCGCGCTCAATATTTTTGTTGAAGATGGCGGGCGTGAAGTAGGAACTGGCTGAAAAAATTTCCCTCAGGGAGCCTTCGAGCGACATTCGTGCGGGAATACGGCCGAGGGACTTCTGAAGCAGGAATCTGGCGGAAAGATGGTTGGGAGTTAGCCCCAGAACCTTGTTTAATTGCTCGCGCGTATCCGGGGCGCTTATGCTGTGTCCCGAGTTGATGCTTTCAGCCAGCTTTTGAAACAGTTCCATGGACTGTTTCAGGGGTTCGCTGCGGTCTTTGCAGGCCAGTTCCTTGGCCTGGTCGATGTCCTTGATGCTGAAAATCTGGATGTTCGTGAGGATGTCGGAAGGCCGCATCACGAGCATGTCTTCGATATCGGGCGCATTGGTGTCCGGAATGGCCACCAGGGTGCATTTTGCGGCTTGTGCGGCGCCGATTTTTTCAGCCACGCCGCCGATTTTCCGGACTTTGCCGTCGGCGGTGATGTCTCCTGTGACGGCGGCTTTTTCGTCCAAGACCGTTCCCTGCAGAAGTGACAGGATCAAGAGGCTGCAGGCTGTCCCGGCAGACCCGCCGTCTTTGGGAGTATATTTGTCCTCGAACCCTAGCGTGGCGGTGAATCCGACGGAACGGTCGGGGATTTTAGCTTCAATCATCCGGACCGCCTCCTGAAGGGAGGTTTTCATTTCATCGCCGACTTCCTGGTTAAAGCTTACTTCCAGGGTTTTGTCCGTATTGACTTTTTGCACGCTCGCAATGAGGTCGTTGACCTGGCCGACCAGGGTTCCCGATGCGGCTTCTGTGATCAACAACGAGGAAATCGAGGATTTGTGCAGGAGGAGGGGTGTTTCGGGTGTGTTAGAGGATGAAATGGGATGGGAAACAATGGTGTTCGATGTGGTTGCGGTGGCGGTGGCGGTGTTCCCGGCGGCGGGAGGTGTGGGCGCCGGCGTATAGCCAATTCTGGACCAGTCGTTGGGCCCGTTGCTTTCGGGCATGGACACAAATTTTGTCACGGCGGGTTCATTCAGAGGATCGGCTTGGGCTATCAGTTCGACCAGGTAATTGGCCAGACGGCTTTCGAATTTTTTTTGGGATTGGGAAAGGGTCGTGGCCAGCGCGAACATTCGTTCGGTTTCGGACTTCAAATTATAGGAGGAAACAGGCTGCGGAGTCACATTGTGGGCCAATTGGAACTGGAGCACCGCGACTTTCTGTTTGTCTTCCGGGTATATCGTGGATGCCAGAGCCAGGGCTTTGCCGGCCCATTCGCGCGAGCCTGCGGGTTTGTTTTCTCCGCCGGGCTGGACCAGGTAAATCGCCAGATTAGTGAGTTGTTTCTGAAGGCCCTCGCGGATTTCCGCGGGAGTCTCCCATTGCTGGCCGCCGGTTGCGGTGTTTGTTATCGTGTCCAGCCCCTGGGCTGAAGCTGCGTGCAATGAGAGGATCAGGGAAAATCCGCACAAGCAGGTCAGGTGGCGCACTATTTGTATCTGCGTGGACATACCCGTAACGCTAACAATAGGCCGTTAAATTGCAAAACATTATGATGGATGGCCTGCGGCAGAATATCAGACCGACCTTTACGAAAGCTTTTTCGGGGCGTCCGGGGGGTGCGGAGTGTTCCAGCTCCGAAAGGCGTCCGCCTGAGCAGGCGGGATTCGGCAGGTTTCCATGAGGCCCGCTTGTTTTGCCCGGCGGATCAGCGATTGAAGCGAGTGGTCGGGCCCTGCAAGGGCATCCTCAACCAAGGACAGAATTTCAATGGGATAAACCGCCGCAGTTCCTTCCCACAAGCCATCGTGTTCAATAACAACTCCTCCCTTGTGCACGAGCATCTGTTTCAGCACAGACGAGGTCATCCAGGGCATATCAACGGCTAAAACCAACAGCCGTGGGGTAACGCAGGCGCGCAGGAGCGCAGCCAATCCTGCCAACGGCCCTTGGTCGGCGTGTTGGTCGTAAATGACTTTATAGGAAGACCCAATATAAGGACCATCCGGGCGTCCGGAAATCAGGAGTTGCGAGGGATTCAGGCTTTCCAGCAAACGGACTTGCCGTTGCCAGAGCATTTCGCCTTCAAATTCCAGCGCGGCCTTGTCGCGTCCCATGCGCGAAGAACGCCCTCCGGCGAGAAGCCCTGCTGTGAAAGAAGTCTGCATTTTTACTCTTAATCTTAATCTTACTCCGGCTCTCGCTCCAACTCTAACTTTATCGCTATCTCAAACTCTTTTCTCGGACTTAAGGAGTGCGAGTTGGAGATTGAGTTGGAGATTGAGTTGGAGATTGAGTTGGAGATTGAGTTGGAGATTGAGTTGGAGATTGAGTTGGAGATTGAGTTGGAGATTGAGTTGGAGATTGAGTTGGAGATTGAGTTAGAGATTGAGTTGGAGATTGAGTTGGAGATTGAGTTGGAGATTGAGTTAGAGATTGAGTTGGAGATTGAGTTGGAGATTGAGTTGGAGATTGAGTTGGAGATTGAGTTAGAGAACAAGTCTGAACCCCGCAGGGCCGGTTTTGAGAATTCCGTCGCTGAGGATGCGGGCTCTCAATCCTCCCTGTCCTTTGAGCATTTCTTCCGCCCCAGGGGTGAAAGCCTGTTCCATCCAATAACAGGGAGAACATTCGGTCATTCCTTCAAAGGAGATGCTCTGGATTTCAAATTTTTTCCCGATCAAGGAATTCAAATCGATGCCGCTCGTAATGACATTACGCCGGAACACAGCCGTGGATTTATCGAAAACATTCAGGCTGTTGCAAAGGGTTTTATAAACCTCCAAAGAAAAAAAAGTGATCTGTCCCTTGTAATTCTCCTTGTGGCCAAAGAAGCGGTCGCCCACAAGGCCCTGGCCCGCCACGCATTCCGCGCTATCGACGGATAGGATTTCATTTGTCCCCTGGGGCTTTTCGTGATGGCCGAAATAATTGTGCCCCGGGGAAATATAAATCGTCTCAATTTTCATATTTTTTTCATCTTACTCCATCTCAGTCTCTTGCTCTTAATCCTAATCTTACTCTATCTCCAACTCTAACTCTATCCTTGGACTCAAAGAGTGTGAGATAGAGATAGAGATAGAGTTGGAGTTAAAGATGGAGGTGGATTAAGATCATGACTCCTCCAGATGTTTCAAACACTCGCGAATGGCCGGCAACAGCAATGGAAGGCATTCCGCCACCGCCTTGGGATTGCCGGGCAGATTGACGATCAGGCTGCGTCCTCGAATTCCGGCGGTTGCCCGCGATAAAATCGATGTGGGAGCGATTGCAAAAGATTGGACCCGCTGAATTTCACCAAACCCGGGCAGTTCCTTTTCCAAAACATCGCGTGTGGCTTCCGGGGTGATGTCGCGCGGAGCGGGACCGGTGCCGCCGGTTGTGAGAATCAGCGGGCAATTTTCGACGTCAGCCAGGTGCCGGAGCTCCTCTGCGAGGAGCTTTCGTTCGTCGGGGAGCAAAACGGAAATAAATTGCGGCAGATCCTTGAAAAAGGGGGCGAGGATTTTTTCAATGGCCGGGCCGCTGAGATCTTCGTAAATGCCCGAGCTGGCGCGGTCGCTCAAAGTAATGCGCGCGATTTTCATGTCTTTTTTCACTCTTACTCTATCTCTCGCTCTAACTCCATCTCCAATTCTTTCCTCAAACTCAAAGAGTTAGAGATCGAGTGAGAGTTGGAGTAAGAGAGTGAATTCACCCTTTCATTTTCTTGATCACTTTTATGCCGCTTATGCGCATTTTTTTATCCACGGCCTTGAGCATGTCGTAAAGAGTCAGGCAGGCGACGGCTACGGCGGTGAGTGCTTCCATTTCGACCCCGGTTTTACCACTCGTGGTGGCGCTGGCGGTTATTTGGATGGATTTTGCCTGCACTTTGAATTCCACGCTGACCTGATGCAGCGGCAAAGGATGGCAGAGGGGGATGAGAGCGGAAGTTTGCTTGGCGGCCTGAATGCCGGCAATCTGGGCGACGGTCAGGACATCGCCTTTGGGCAGCGCTTTCTTTTTCAGGAGCTTGATGGTTTCAGCGCTGCAATGGAGTTCGCCGCAGGCCACAGCCCGGCGGAGTTGGTCCGGTTTGGCGCTGACATCAACCATGTGCGCGTTTCCACTGGCATCGAGGTGGCTTAATTTCTTCATAAAGGTTCGCAAATCATGGTGGCCACTTCGTCGCCCGGCTGAAAGACCTCTTTTCCATGCGGGAAGTGGATGAGGCTGTTCGCTCCACAGAGGCGGCTGGCATCGCCGGAGCTTTTCAAAGCCAGAGGAGAGACGTGTGTCTGTCCATCGCGATAGAATAAATGTCCGGGCCACCAGACATGGCGTAGATCGGAGTTGTGTTTCCAAGCGGAGTTCAGCCGGGTCTGGATGATGGTTGGCTGGGGATCCAAGCCGCTCAAACACAGGAGTAATGGCCGGACAAAAAGCTGCCAGGTAACCCAATGAGAGACCGGATTGCCCGGCAGGACAAACAGGGTTTGCGATTTTTTGCGTGCGACAATGAGGGGTTTTCCAGGACGAAGATCGACGCCGTCGCTGAGAATATGGAAGCCGAGTTGATGAATCAGATGGCGGCCCCAATCGTGGTCGCCCGATCCAGCGCCGCCTGAAATGACGAGAACATGGGAATCCCGTACGGCCCGGCTATTAAAAAAACGCAGGGCGGCGGCGGGAGTATCTCCGACGCGACGTTGGGCTGCAAGTTGATAGGGCGGGTGTTGGAGCAGTGCGGCGATAAGGCTGGAGTTGCTGTCGCGGATTTGGCCGGATCGGGGTTTTGAGGCGGGATCCGCAAGCTCTTTTCCCATGGCCAGATGGGATACGCGGACGCGTTTGTACACGCAGGGTTGCACAATACCTTCCTGTGCCAGGACTGCCAGTTCCGGGGCTTGCAAGCGGGCGCCGCTGCCAAGCAGAACATTGCCGCGTTTGGCGTCTTCACCCCGGCGGCGAATAAAAGTGTTTTTCGGCCAATCAATGACGCGCATTTGTTTGCCAAAAACCGCAACCTGTTCCTGCGGAATGACGGCCAGGCAGTTGCTCGGCAATGTCGAGCCGGTGTAAATCCGCAGGCAGCGGCCGGATTTCAGTTTTGCGGGTGTTTTGACCCCGGCTGGAATTTCACCCAGGATGAGGTAAGAGGCATCCTGTTTGTTGGAAATCGCGTAACCGTCCATGGCTGAACGGTCGAAGGCCGGGCGATCCTGGGCGGCCTTGATCGTTTGGGCCAGAACGCGATGATAGGCCTTGTGAAGGGGGATCTTCTCCTTGGGTAAAGCCTGTTGCGATTGAAGCAGGCGCTGTCTGGCTTCGCCGACGGGAAGGAGGTTCTTCTTCATGGCTGGCTTCCGGTTTTCCAGATGGGAACGTCCTGCTTCAATCGATCCATGAAGGTTTCGACAAAGGCCAGGGCTTCACGCCGGTGGGGAGCGGAGACGCGGATCGCGATTGCGGCTTCGCTCACGGGAATGATGCCCAGGCGGTGGATGATGCGGACTTGCGAGACCGGGTGTTGGAGTTGGATTTCCTTAACCAAGCGTTTGAGTTCTTTTTCTGCCATAGGTTCATAGGCTTCGTACGCGAGGGCTTGGATTTTTTTGTTGTCTTCCAGATCACGCACGTGGCCGGAAAAGAAGACCTGGGCGCCGTCGTTTGAACCGGGTGCCTGCAAACATTTGTCGAGAGCGATGGGCTCACGCGTTAACTGAATGAAGGGCGTCATTGTTTTTGCTCTTACTCCGACTCTATCTCTATCTCAAAGAAAAGAGAGATCGAGTTAGCCTGCATATTTCATACTCATTTCAATGGTCAACCTGTTAGCGCCGGGACGTAACAGCGGAAAGACACGAGCTGGGCATATGCAGGCTCTTGCAAAACCGCCTCAAAATAAGGCAGTTCCAATTCAAAAATCAAAACAAAATACCCATTCAGGCGGTTTTGCTTGTAACCCGGATGTTCCTGCACCCCTGTTCCCGCCATACTTTGGAGCAGGACACTTTGAAGCGGTTTTCTGAAGCGTGTGAAACATCCGGGTTAGAGTGAGAGATGGAGAGTGAGTAAGATTAAGATTAAGAGTAAGATTAAGAATCGGATGCATACAGTTATCCGCCTGAGACCGGGGGGATGAGGGCGACTTCATCCCCGGGATGAATGCGTTCACCCGGAGCAAGATAGCCTTGGTTGCAGGCGATGCGGGCGCTTTTGCGATGGGAGGCCAAGGCGGGAGCGTGCGCGATCAACAGTTCCCACAGCCCGGCTGCGTCAAGCGGCTTGTCGAACGCCAGATCGATTCTATCCGTACCGGCACTATCTTTTAATGTATGAAATAAAAACACGCGGGTCATGGATTATTGCTTCTCATTGTTTTCTAACTCCAACTCCATCTCTTGCCTCCTGGGTTTGGAAAATGAGATAGAGTTGGAGATAGAGTTGGAGATAGAGTTGGAGTTAGAGATGGAGTTAGAGATGGAGTTAGAGATGAAGTTGGATTAAGATTAAGATGGGAGATCATAAATCATCCTCCGATGGCGATCATGGGGCGTTGGGGTTTGTAATGGTCGCGGAAGCTGTGGTCCAGAGGTTTCTGACGGATGGTTTCAGCGAACGCGGCAATCAAATCCTGGTCGGAACCGAGGCGCAAGACGGGCTTCAAATCCATTTCGCCGTGTTGTCCGAGGCAGGGGCGCAGGTTGCCATCGGCGGTCAGGCGAAGCTTGTTGCAGGCGCCGCAGAAATCAAGGTTGGTCAGCGCGCCAATAAAGCCGGTCAGCACGTTGGCTTTTTTCAACCGGTAATAACGGGCGGGGCCGTGGCCGAGGCGCTCGTTTTGAGCGGGAATGAGTTCGTCATGACGTGAAATAAGACGCATAAGCTCGGAGACAGGCAGGAAATTGTTTTCATTCAGAACATCCGCGTCTGACAAGGGCATGAGTTCGATGAAACGGATCGGGATATTCCGTGCTGAGGCGAAATCGAGAAGCAACGGAAGCTGGGATTCGGTGACATCGCGCATCAGGACGCAGTTGAGTTTGATGCGTTCAAATCCGGCGTCGAGCGCGGCGTCAATGCCCTCGATCACATCGGCAAGCCGGCCGCCGGTGATTTTGTGATAAATGTCGGCGTCAAGTGCATCAAGGCTGACATTGATGCTGCGGACCCCGGCTTGACGGAGAGGTCGCGCCAATTCCTTCAGGCGTGTGCCGTTGCTGGAGATGCCCAGGGTTTCGACTCCGGAAAGATTCCAGAGCCTTTCGGCGATTCCCACAATGTCGCCGCGAATAAGCGGTTCGCCGCCGGTGAGCCGGAATTTTCTGAATCCAAGGGCACAGGCCGCTTTCGCCGCCCGGACAATTTCATCGGCACTGAGATGGTCCGGTTTTTGAGCCCAACCTTTATAGCCTTCCGGCATGCAATAGAGGCAGCGTTCGTTGCAACGGTCGGTGACCGAGATGCGGAGGTAATCGATCACCCGTCCGTGTGGATCCGTGTTCATGGAAACAGGAGTTTGGCGGAGGCGATCAAGAGCACCGCGCCGAGGGCGGTGCGAAGCTGCGGGATGCGGGCAAGGCCGCTGCCCCAGCGCGCGCCGAGGAAGCCGCCGCCCACAACACAGGCAGCCAGGAGGGGCCATGCAGGCGGCAGATGCCCGAGCAGAGAAGGGTTTGCGGCCAGGCCGGTCATGGAATTAACAACAATGAACGGCGCGGAAACGGCGGCGGCTGTTTTTGTGCCGCACCAGCGGCACAGGAGCAGCAACGGCGTCAGAAAAATTCCGCCGCCCACTCCTATCAAGCCGGAAATCAGCCCGATGGCCGCGCCCGCGAGGAACATCCACCCCAAAAAAGGCCGGCGTTCCTCCTGGGAGGGAGAGGTTGGAATCAAAAATCGGACTGCCGCGCACACCAGCGCAAAACCGAGGAGGGCTTTGAAAACCGGGGAGGGAAGCTCAAGTCGGGCGCCCAGCCATGCGAAAGGAACCGAGGTAATGATAAAGGGCCAAAAATACAGGCCGCGAAAATGCCCGGCCCGCGCAAATGCGAACATGGACATTCCCGCCACCAGAAGGTTAAGCGTCAGGGCTGTGGGGCGCATGACGACGGGGGCCATGCCTGCGAAAGCCATGACGGCGAGATATCCCGAAGCCCCGCCGTGGCCGACGCTGCCATAAAGCATCGCGACCAGGAAAAAGCAGCACGCCAGCAAAATGGTTTCATGAATTCCAATCATAATGTGAAATGTAGTATATATATGGCCGGATATAACGGAAATCTAAAAATTAAAAAAAACGGAAAAAGATCATTTTAGGCCTTTCAGAGAGACCCCATCCATAAGGTCGGGAAGCTTCACCACAGATGGCGTTTTATTTTTCCAGCGTCAGCCTTGAGGCTTTTATCCGCCTGGGATTCCATTTTACGGTAAAGGGCGAGGATTTTCCGCCCCGAGGCGGTCAACTGCGCTCCGCCTCCCTTTTTGCCCCCGCGCGCCAGTTCGATCACGGGTTTTGAAAAGCTCCGGTTGAGGGAGCGGACCAACAGCCATGCTTTCATGTACGACATGCCCATTTCCTTCGCGGCCAGGCTGAGTTTGCGATGTTTGGCAATCTGCTCCATCACCATCACCCGGCCCGGCCCCAAGGCGCAATGACCGCCGGAAAAAACCATGATCCGGTTGTAAATTGAAAACGCTTTGCCGGAACCGGCTTTGGCCTTCTTGGGTTTTGGATTCCTGGGATATGGCTTCACTGTTAAAAATTCAGCAATGAGATGGAGAATTTCTCCGGTGATAATACCATCCGTTAACCCCCATGCACAGCAACGCAAAGAAGGCCATTGCAGTATAAGCCCAGGCCGGGGAACCAAAATGATCCATCGTCCATCCCAGCAGCAACGGCGGCACAAACCCGCCGAGCGCACCCACGCAACTGACGATGCCAATGGCGGCCGCGGCTTCGTTCGGAAGTACATTTGGAATCATTTTGAATACGCTGCCGTTGCCCAGTCCCGCCGCTGCGCAAATGACCAGAATGACGGTGAAGAATCCGGTGAAAGCTTCGGGCTGCAAAAATCCCGACAGACTGAATCCGCCCAGCGCCATCGTCCCAATTGCGAGGGAGGTGATGCGTCCGGCGCCGAACTTGTCCGCGCACCATCCGCCGATGGGCCGCATGATCGTGGCGATGGCGGCGGCCCACGGCGCGAAGAGCAGCGGCTTGGGGGCGCCGCCGGGCGCGTTCACAAAGACTTCCTTGATGATCAACGGAAGAGAAGCCCCCATTGCCACGAAGCAACCGAAGGTCAGAAAATAAAGCCCCGAAAGCAACCAGGTGTGCAGCCTCTTTCCGGCCACGAGCTGGGAGGACAGGGTTCTGGGCGCCATTGGAAAATCCCGGGTCCCGAACCAGATGGCCGCAGAGCAGACAAGGATGAGCGGTATCCAGACAAAGGCGGCGTTTTCCAGGTGGAGATGGCGCGCGGGCGCCGCCACAGGGCCGGTGGCGTCTGTTGAGCCTAACAAAGAAAAGCCGATCACCAGAGGGACGGTGAACTGGGCGATGGTAACGCCGAGATTGCCAAGGCCATTGATGCCGAGGGCGGTGCCTTGGGCCTGTTTTGGAAACCAAAGGTTCACAACTCCCATGGAGGTGGCGAAGTTGGCCCCGGCGATGCCGGTCAACGCCGCGCACAGCAACAGCACCCAAAACGGGGTTGCCGGGTTCATCACAGCAAAGCCGGTGGCCAGGCACGGCAACAGCAGTAAAAGCGTAACCAGGGTGTAGCTTCGGCGGCTTCCCATCGTGGAAACAATCAGGCTGTAGGGAATCCTCAAAAATGAACCGAGAAGAACCGGCGTGGAAGTGAGCCAAAATAGCTGCTGGCGCGACAGCCTGAAGCCAGCCTCGTTCAGGCGTATAGGAATAGCCGACCACATGAACCAGACGGAAAACGCCAGGGCCAGGCTCACGGCGCTGATTCCCAGCGTACGCCAGGCCAACGCGGC
>JAQTNW010000046.1 GCA_028713655.1 Candidatus Methylacidiphilales bacterium
CACGAGAATGATTTGAAACAAATCCACCGCGATGTTTTCACCCCGGAGGCGTATTCCCGCAGTTGGGGCTGCCACAGCGGCGAGGAATATTCCGCAGTCTGGCTGCGCAGTTTTGGAATCCCGATGGTTGGAGCCATTGGAAAGACAGATTATTCGAACGGGGGGCTGCCTATTCTCTCCACAGCGGAAGGAAAATGGAGCCAGTGAAACTCCCCCAATATTTCATCATTTTCCTTCTGCCGGCTTTGCAGGGCGCTCTCGCGCAGGATAATGCCGTTCCTGCGGCTCCTGCTGAGCAGCCTTCCTCCACTCAATCTTCCACACCGGCCATTGAAACCACGCCTGCCGCTGCTGCTCCGGCAGAGCAACCGGCCAGTCCCGCAGCGCCGGAAACAACGCAGCCACCAGAGGCGCCAAAACCAGCCGCTCCAGCCGTAACTCCGAAGCCTGAACCGGTTGTTCCGCAAAGCTATGGTGATCGCACCGGGCAGGTCTATATCGGGCACCGGGCTGTTGTGGACCGCTATGCCGGTTGGGGTTGGATTTGGAAGGAAGGCGAGGGGTACCGGCGCGGGAAATGGGCGCTGATGCTGGAGGAACGCGGGGTATGCGTCGTGCCCGGACGCTTCCATTCAAGCATCGAAGCCGACAATGACATGGAGTACAAGATTTACGGCGAGTTCATGCCTTACAAAGGATATGAGCCAAATTATGATGTCTTTACCGATGTATTCCGCATCAAGGGTTTTGAGCTCATCGGCAAGGCGACGCGTCCCAATCTCAGGCCTCCGGCGCCGTCCGGGCACGCGCGTGGCAGCTCATCCTCGCGCCCGCACCAGGTAAGCATTGATTAGTGTGCTCTGAAGGTCACTTCGTCGAAAAAGCCGGTAGGGTATTCGCTCTTGATCGAAACGGGGTAGGACAATTTGTCCTTGTTCACTTCGGCGATGGAGCGGTACGCCAGAACAGCCAGCAGATTTTTTTCATCAACAGGTTTTTGATTCATCACGGTCACGGCGCCGGAGGCATTCACGTAAAAGCGGTATTTCACCTTCCCGGAGAGAGAGGATTGGCGGTATTGCTCCAGGTAGCTTTGCCAGTTGTTATAAATCCGTTCCTTGATTTTCCATCGATATTCCATGAAATTCGCAACGGCGTCCCCTTTCAATCGGGGGACTTCGACGGCTTCCTGAGCGGGGGTGTCTTTGGATGGGGTTCCTGTTGCGGCTTTGGCCGCCGCCTGCGTGTCCGTGGAAGACGGCTTGTTTGCATCTGCAGCGGCTGGGGTAGTTTGCTGCGCTCCTGCATGGATCACGCACAAGGCCCATATCGCCAGACAGCACAAATATTTCATAAACCAAGCACTAGCGAAAAGCCGGAGTCTGGAAAGAATAGAAAATGGGGGCCGTGAATAACCGCTTAAAGCTGAAGAGAACCACGGATGGATTTCCGACGCGACCGCGTCATTGCGAGGAGTCCGGCTCAGCCGGACGACGCGGCAATCCAGAGATTGTGGATCGTCACGGCCCAAAATGGGACTCGCGATGACGATTTATACGGCAGCGTTCCGCTTCTGCACGGTCATGTGACACATGTTATTCAGCCATTCGCCATCACCCGCTCCGCCAACTCCAGCCCGTTTTCCACACAATTTAGAACCGACACCCCGCCGCGGAAATTACCGCCAAAAAACAGGCCCGACGCCAGGGTCTCACACTCTTCCATAACCCGAATAAAATCCCCGTAACCGGGAATAATTTGCGGAATGGCGTTTCGCACGATCACTTCATTTTCAAGGACAGGCCGCCCCAAATCGCCCAGATAATCCCGCAGTTCCGTCAAAACAGTGTCGTGAAGTTTTTCGCAGCCCCAATCCATGACTTCAGGTTTTCCTGCGCCGCCCGCAAAGACGGTCAACAGCACATGATCAGGCGGGGCGCGGTCTGGAAACAGCGTGGAGGAAAAAATGACGCCCAACACAATTTTGCCTTCCCGTTCCGGCACCAAAAATCCAAATCCATCCAGGGGATGGGCAACATCTTTCCGCCGGAATCCCAGGTGCCGGATTCGCACCGAAGCGTAGGGTATCCTTCCCAGGGATTCCAGGCGTTGTTGGGGGACATCCTGGATGCGAAGCCCGGGCAGCGCATGCGCCGGGACCGTTACCACGACCGAGTCAAACAAAGCCGGTTCAGCCCCGGATTCCAAACCGACCCTCCACCGATTGCCTTCACGGGCGAGCGAGGCGACTCGTGTTTCCAATTTAAGGCTGTCGCCCATGACGTGTGCCAGTCTTTGTGGCAGAACCTCCATGCCGTTATTGAAGGAAACCATTTTTTTCCGGGTCCATGGCTTACCGGATTTCCAAAAAACTTTTTTGAGCATGCCCGCTGTTACGGAACCGCCCGACTTTTCGGCTTCGGCAAGCATCGGGAATGCGTGGCGCACGGAAAGATCCTCGGGACGCCCCGCATAGATTCCGCGGACAAAGGGATTGAACAGATAGTCCAGGGCCTCCCGCCCAAAACGGCGCCGCGCAAAATCCGCGAGGGACTCGTCTTCATCCCCGGTTTTTTTGGCAACGAACGGTTCCTTTAAAAATCGCAACTTTCCACTGGCGCTCAGAAACGGGGAGGAAAAGATCCCGATTGGCGAAGACGGCAGGCTGATCAATTGTCCGGCTTTTGCAATGAAACGTTTTTTGGCGCTTGCGTTGGCCGCGGCCACTTCGTTTTGCAGTTGCAGGGAATCGATCAGATCCTCCCAGGGTTTCCCGCCGGCCAGGATCGAGTTGGGGCCTGATTCCAGCAAAAAACCATCCGTCCGATTCGTGCGGATCACACCGCCGGGGGTTCGGGCGGCTTCAAAAATTGAAACAGCAAGCCCGCTTTTTTTTAACGCATGCGCAACAGTCAAACCCGTAATGCCGGCCCCGATAACCGCCACATGCTTCATGAAGGATTCTCGTTGTTCCATGTGGTGACGGCCTCCACCAGAGCCGCCACATTTTCCACTCCCGTGCCCGGTAAGAGGCCATGGCCCGTGTTAAAAATATGGCCCCGCTTTCCACGCATGGATTTCAGGAGATGGGTGGTCGCATCGCGGGTGACGTTCACATCGCCCAGCAACAACGCCGGGTCCAGATTCCCCTGGACCGCGATTTGCGCGGGCAGCCGGTCCCTGGCTTGGACCAGGTCCAGCGACCAGTCAAAACTTAAAACCTGTGCGCCGGTTGCGGCCAGCGCCTCCGCCTCGTGCCCCATGCTTTTGGCATAAAGAATGACCGGCGCCGTCCCATTGAGCGACTTCACAATTTTTTCAATCCATTGCAGGGAGGCTTCGCGGTAAATCGTCGCGGGGCACATTCCGGCCCAACTGTCGAAAATCTGGATCGCATCCGCTCCGGCCTCCACCAGCATCCGCGCGTAGCCGCAGCAAACTTCGGTTACCGACTCCAGCAATTTGTCGAACAAGGCCCGGTCGCTGTAGAACAGATTTTTTATTTGCACCAAATGGCCCGGTTTTCCGCCTTCGACCATATAGGCTGCGAGCGTCCAGGGGGAACCGCAAAAGCCGAGCAAAGCTGTTTTATCACCGAGTTCCTTGCGTACCAGGCGGACGGCTTGGCCCACATACTCCAGCCGTTTCAAAGCGCCGGTTGGTTCCAGCCGATTAAAATCCCCGGCTCCGCGCAGGCA
Source organism: Candidatus Methylacidiphilales bacterium (assembly GCA_028713655.1). Classification (NCBI taxonomy): domain Bacteria; kingdom Pseudomonadati; phylum Verrucomicrobiota; class Methylacidiphilae; order Methylacidiphilales; species Methylacidiphilales bacterium. The sequence continues at coordinate 3,699 of JAQTNW010000046.1, forward strand.
AAATGACATCTCGATCCCGCCTTCGTCACGGAATGAGTAGGGTTGCCCCATGGCTTCCGGTATGACGAGAATGTCGGAAAAAATGATGGCCGCATCCAGGGGGAAGCGTTTCAACGGTTGCAAGGTGACTTCCGCAGCCAGCTCGGGGGTATGCGCCAGTTCCAGGAACGAATGTTTTTGTTTCAAGGCCCGGTATTCCGGAAGATAGCGCCCGGCCTGGCGCATCAGCCAGACGGGCGGGCGCTCCAGATTGTCCCCGTGGATGGCGGCCAAAAACCGTTCCCGTGAATTCAAGAACAACACCTCATGAGGGAATTCATCGGAACATACTCAACGGCCCGGGCCCGGCCCGCAATCGAAAAGTCAGCAGGCTGGATCGCCACGGTCCAGAAGACCACACACCCCGAAGCGCTCCGCCTTCTGCCCCTCTTGATAGAGGGGATTGGGCCTCGCGATGACGATTTTTGCCCGCGAAATGACGCGAAATTCGCTAAAGGATGGACACGGATGTGAACTTGGATTTTATACAATGATCACAGGTTTTTTTGAGAGTTCCCCCTTAACCTTGGCGAGCGTTGCGTGCTTGGCGCGAGGAAGTGCTGTTTGTTTTTACCCAAAAAATATCCGCGCAAATCTGTTTAATCTGCGGATAAAAACGCCTTTCTCTGCGCTCTTTGTGTTCTTTTGCGGCCAATCTTCTTTGTCTTTGCATCTTGGCATTTTACCCCAATCCGATCATCTTATCCCAACATGACAAGCAAGCGCGGCATTTTGCTCGCCAATTTGGGCTCCCCGTGTTCCGCTTCCGTTCCGGACGTGCGCCGTTATTTGCGCGAATTTTTGATGGATGAACGGGTCATCGACTACCCGTTTCTCCTCCGCTGGATCATCATCCATTGTTTTGTACTTCCCACCCGTCCGCACCGCTCGGCGGAAGCGTACCGGCGCATTTGGACGGATGAAGGTTCCCCCCTTGTTGCCAGCAGCCGTCGTCTTCACGGGATTTTGCAAAAAGAACTGGATTTGCCCGTTGTACTGGGCATGCGCTATGGCGAGCCCTCCATCCTGAGTGCCCTCAAGGAGCTGCGCACAAAGGTCCCGGATCTTGAGGAAATTCTGTTGATGCCGCTTTACCCGCATTATGCAATGGCTTCCTACGAAACTGTGGTGGCAAAAGCCCGGAAGGAGCTGGATGTCCTGGGCTGGCGAATCCGCCTCACGGTGTTGCCGCCGTTTTACAACCAGGAGATTTATCTCAACGCCATGGAGTCTGTCTTGCGTCCCGCGCTGGAAGATCCGTGGGACCATCTGCTCTTCAGCTATCATGGCATTCCGCTGCGCCATATCAAAAGAGCCGACTGCAGCGCCAGTCATTGCCTTTTGGATCCCGCTTGTTGTACTACCCCGGCCGCCGCACATGCAACCTGTTATCGTCACCAGTCGCTTCATACCACCGAAACCCTTGCGCTGCGGCTCGGCCTCAGACCGGGGACGTATTCCTCATCGTTCCAGTCGCGATTTGGCAGGGAAGCCTGGTGTACCCCCTATACCGATCAGGAACTCATACGCTTGGCGGCTTCGGGAGTCCGGCGACTGGTGGTTCTTTGCCCGGCTTTTGTGACCGATTGCCTGGAGACACTCGAAGAAATCGGCATGGCCGGCAAGGAAAGCTTCCTCGAGCACGGGGGGGAATCCTTCAAGCTTGTGCCGTGCCTGAACGAACATCCCAAATGGATTGAAGCCCTCCGCGCCTGGGCGCTGCATTTTCCCGACAACTGGATGCGCGTTGCGCCCTGACTGGCTTTCTCCCAACGCGTGAGAAGTCCAAATAGAAAAAATATTTTTAAAACGGCGGCAGCGAATGGATCAAACTGGGTGAAAGAAAAACCTCGCCTACGGCGGAATTACGCCTGGAAAGTGAATGACCAAGGCTTCCGGGCGTTTCCAATTCGCTTGTTTAAGTTGTTTGATATGGTATGCTAGTACTATAAATACAGGCATTAGAATAATTAATGCAGCGATCTCTGCATTCGGTTTGAGCTTATTGCTCGGCTTGCCGCTTCATGCCCAAATCCTGGTAAGCAGCGTGACGGGATCCACCTCGTTGTTGGGAAACCATGGTTCGAACCTGATTACAAACGGGAGTTTCGAAACTGGCGCATCCACGACTACAGACTCATTCTCCGGCGGCATTATTCGCGATAACTGGACACAATCCTCGGGATTAACGGGCTTCAATCAACATGTGCCGACCGGGTGGAGCAACGCCGGATCTTCCGGGGCAAACAACTATGCCACATGGACGAATACCGCCGGTGGCGCGTTAGGCTCCGTTGGTCAAAGCTATTACCCAGGGACGGGTGCGAATGCGGGCAGTGATCCGATCAGCTCAGCGGCGGTTCCGGACGGCAGCAAGGCCCTTTATTTTGGAAATCTGTATATCGCGTCAGTGTCGGCGGGCATCCATATCAATTCAGACGTCAACGGGGTGCTTAGTATGACCGCAGGCACAGGAACCTTATCCCACACTCTAACAAGCGCCGATTTTCACCCGAGCACTGCGAATGGAACATCGAGGATTTCGCAGGCTGTGACATTGATTGCGGGACACAAATACCTTTTGGATTTCTGGGCGGGGGGCGAGGACAGTAATATTGTCGCCGGGACCACCACGGATCCCCAGTATAATTCAGACGGCATCTTCATGGCGAGCATCACCTCAACAAGCACAACAAGCCAGTTCTTTTTTGATTCGGCGTCTGGAACCGGAGTTGACGCGCAGGGGCTTTCAAGCGGTGTAGGAACGTTTCAACGCTACCACATTAATTTCATCGCGGCCTCCACAGGAACCTACACCCTTTCCTTCCAAAGTTGGGGGCATGGCAGCAGTTCCAATACGGTCAACTGGTTCACGGGGACTCAAGCCTCAGGCGTGGGAGCCTCGGAGCTTGTGCTGGATGACGTCATTCTCAACGATCTTACGCCCGAGGCTTCGACACTAGCGGCAGGCGCTGTCGTCCTCATGATGGCGGGATTTCCGCTGTGCCGGTTTCTTTTTTCCATTGTTCCTGCCAGCGGTCAACTTTCGCCTTCATTTCCGGAAAAAGGATGTCGGGATCCATATTTTTAAAACATTCCTGTGCCTCCGCATTGCGTTTACAGGCGGCGAGGATAAGGCCGTAGTAAACCATGCACTGGTTTTCGGCGATTTCGCTTTTGTTGCGGGAGTCGAGAATGGCTGCCGCCTTTGCCGGCTCGCCGTTGACGCAAAGGCTGTAGGCATAGACTGCCGCGTGCGAAACCGGTTTTGGGTCGGCCAGATAGACTTCCGAAGCCAGTTTTGTGGCGAAGCCAGGATTTTTGTCAAGAACGAGCAGGAGTTGTGCGATGTCAAGTTTCACTGAAAGATCATCCGGGTGATCCTTTGTTATGCGATCCAGGAGCTTGAGCAGGTCGTTTGCATCGTTTTGCTGCCGGTAGTAGGCAAAGAGCTCTTTTTGCGCCCAGTCGTGCATGGGGTCGCCGAGTGGAATGTCCCATAGAATTTCGTGGGCTTCGCCGGGATGCCCGTCCTCCATCTCCATGTGGTAGAGAAACAACTGCGAAGCGGTCTGATTGCGCGCCGCAGCCCGGGCCTGCCCCCAAATATCAGAGGCCATGGCTTCCTCGTTCCGTTCGCGATAAACGCGGGAAAGTAATGCCAGCCGCTGAGCCTCCATCCGTTCCCAATTCCCGCTTGCAACCAGCGGCTCAAGCGACTTCCAATCCTTTATGGATATATAACAATCCGCAAGCACAACCGGTACGGGCATCCTTTTTTTGATGGCGGCTGGGAGCGTTTCCAGCCATTCCAGGGCCTCCTGGCTGCCGCGCCTCTCCAACAGGCACCGGGCGAGACGCGCGGCTGTTTCAGGATTGTCTTTCGCCTCCGCTTTGAGCTGGGGGAGGGCTTTTTCGGCAAGCGGGGAATGGCAGAGAAAAAGCAGATCGAGGTTTTGAAGCCGGTCTGCTTCAGTGGGTTTTGGGAGGCTCATCAGTCGCCCGTTCATTTGGAGGGCGGCATGATATTCACCGGCCTTCATCAGGCCGGAAATCGCGATGCGGAGGGCGCGAGTTCCAAGATCGGGATCATCCGCCATTTTTTTAAGAGTGGCGATTGCCTTTGCCCGATCCTCAGGGTTATCGGACTCGATTTGCAATTTTGCCACTGCAAGCCTGATGAATTTTTTCTTTGGAAAGCCGGGAAACTTTTGTTCCAGGGCTTCGCATGCCCTAACCGCAGCGGCCACTTCCCTTTTCGCGCAATAATAAAAGACCTCAAACTCCAGGTATTCCGGGCAGTTGCGCGCGTCCGGGGGAATGGCGGCAAGCGTTTTACCCGCCGTATCAATCTGGTTGAATTGCAGGGCTGTTTTGACAAGCGCGAACTTTTCAGAGGCGCTTTCAGGAAGGAACTTGACGACTATTTTTCGGCACTGGACAGCTTCCGGGTTTCTGTCCGCCTCCATGAGTTCAGCCAGAAATCTGTACGCATCTGGATTGTTTGGGCGGGCGCGGATGCTTGCCTGGATGCTTAGCATTACATTTCCAGCATCGCCTTTTTCCGCAAAGTTCCTGGCCATGTCCAAAGCCCGGTTGGCGCGCCAGCGTGAGTATATGTTTGGTGCTTTCCAAATCGCAACGGCAAGGCCGATGAGGCAGAATACCGTCAGGCATATTTTTTTAAGGATGCTCACAACCGTTCTCCCGATGCATCTTCTGTCGTGTGAACAAGTTTTCCCACAACTTTTTTCAGGGATTCAATGGCGATTTCATCGCTTGGCGCGCCGGTAAGGATCACCTGCAAAACCGCCTGGGCAACACTCCTTCTGCCGGCAAAAGCGGCCTTGAAGCGACTGTTTATCGGAGGGTTAAAATTATCCAAGTCGCCGTAAAGGGATGCATCCTGCGCCCGATGCGCGTAAAAAACATGCACTGGATGCAGTTTGCCCTTAAAGAGGTAGTGGTGAAAGCGCAGCGGAATATGTTTTACAGTGAGGTCTATGAAGGGCGCCTCGCATATTAATTGGTAACCCACCGCGGGCAGGCAAATATCGGGATGATGCGCGGCTGCGGCGGCCGCAGAGGAGCGCGCCGCGGGCCATTGCAGATAGCTGACATGCCAGACCAGTCCTCCGGGACTTGCCCACTGCAGGGCAATGCCATCATTCGTCCGAAGCAAAGCCCGCGATTCCTCCGGTATTTCCACACGAAACCATCCGGCAAAATCAGGGTCGGATCGTGACGGGGCTATCACGTTCCATTGCGGCGTTTTCGTTTCATTCTGTTCATGCGCGGCATACCACTGTGCGGTTCCGACTGCGGCCAACAGCCAGACAACGATGGAAAAAATGAGGAGCCATCCGGGAGTGGAGCAGGGGCTAACACGACAATCATCATGCCGAGCAGGATTGCGGGCAGCTTCCGAAATCTGTGGCGCTTTGTTCCGCATCCAACCCGCAAAGAGAACAACCGATGCCATGCAAGTTCCCATCTCGATCCATCCCAGCGGATCATGCCAGCGCTGAAAGGCGTCGCTCCCGTTGGCGGCTTCGATCCATGTGAGCGCAAACATCCGCAGCGCGTTGAAAAACAACGCGGCGAGGCCCCCAAAGACAACCGCCCAACAGCTTTGCGCGCGTCGCAAATTCCAGAATTCTCCGGCGAGGAACGCAATCATGATGCAAACCTGCAACGAACGGATCCCGCTGCATGCGGTGTTGAGGCCGACGATTCCGTTGCTGACCTGAATGGTGTTTCCAAGTTGTACGGCGGGAATCCCGATCCAGAACAACCCTTCGACCGTGGCCGCCGCACCGAGACGGGTAAGCCATTGGACCACCTGCCCCTCAAAGCCGCTTGGCCACGGAATCGCCGTTGCTGAGAAAAGAATCGGAAACGCGAAATGACGCGCCCATCTCCAACCGCCTGCCAGCGCAAGGCAACCGAGGGAGAGGAATATGCATTGGATTTCACGAACCCAGAAAAGCATCCGCCATTCTGCATTGGCTTCACCAACAAAACGGAGGGGCAAATGCAGCAAGACAAGGATGACAATACCTGCCTGAATCAATGCACGACAGGTGCCGTGTGGTGCATCCGGTATCGGGCGAAGCAGCCAGCGTTGCAAAAACAAGCCGGCAGCGGCCACCGGCACGAACCAGCCAAACGCATACTGGGCATTCGTCGCCCAGTCGATATGGATATCCCACCAAAGTGTGAGCCAGTAAATTCCGGGTAGTAACAAAAACACAGTACAGGCATCCCAAAGCGGGCGGGGAGCATTGTCAAGAAAATGGCACGGGAGAGGTTTTGTCCAGAGATAAACACAGATTTTAGTGTGTCCTGTGCGAGTGTGAATTTTGCTGGCACATTTTATGATGGCTGTGAAACTCTTTAAGCAGAAGTGAGTGATTCACCATCCATCCCGTTGGAACAACCTGTTTTGCAGCGCCTCGGAAAGGCGTTTGCGTTTCTGATCGTGCCTGTGCTGGTTGTCGGCGGCGCCTGGGAAGGGTTTAAATATGCCAGGCTGCACCTTTCGCTTTCGTACGCGCACCGTGAATTTTCAAAAAGACAATTCATGCGGGCGGAATACTGGGCCAGCCGCGCTTTCAACGCGGACCAGACAAGTGTGGAAGCTGCGCGGCTGATGGCGGAAATCAACGAAGTGCAGGAAAGACCGGCCGCTATTAGCTGGCGGATCCGGGTTGTGCAACTGGAGCCCGGGAACACAGGGGACATCATGGCATGGGCAAAATGCGCCTTGAGGTTTGAGCAGGACGAGATGGCCATCAAAGCCCTGAAATCCCTCCCGGTTGATTTTCAAAATCGAAGCGCCGAGTTCCAGGAACTGATGGCCGGTTTTGCCCTGGCAGCTCATCAAACAGGACTTGCGGAATCGTATTTTGCGAGGGCGGTGGAACTCGAACCGGGCAACCCGGTGAGCCGGTTGAACCTTGCGGCATTTCGTTTGTCAAATTCCTCCAACCGGGAAGTCCGGGAGACGTCCGCCCGGGATATTGAAGGCATGCTCTCAGATTCGCGTGTCCGGCTTTATGCCGCCCGCGCGCTGCTAACCGATGCGATTCGAAACAGGGACCGCGTACGCGCAGAACGGTTTGCGGAGATGCTGCGCGCCTTTCCGGAGCACACTTTCAGCGACGACCTCAGCCGCCTCGAAGCCGTGACGTCCCTGCAGGTTTTTAATGCCGCACTCGGAGAGATCGAACATCGGGCGCAATCGGACGCGCTCAAAACCATCGCGACGTGCGACTGGCTGAACGCGCATCGAATGGCCGGCGAAACACTGCGATGGTACGCAAAGCTCCCCGAGCCAATCCAATCCAATATTCGTGTGCAAATGACAGAGGCCCAGAGTTACCTTGCCATGCAGGATTGGAATGGGCTGAAGACCTTCCTGGAAAAGTGCCGTTGGGACGTCGGAGAATACCTCAGGCGTGCCATGCTGATTCGCTGCAAACGGGAACTGTCCCAGCCCTGGGAGAAAGAGTGGGAACAGCTCATGATCGAAACGCAGGCCCATTCGCCTGAAGATCTTTTGCTGGCGCAACTGGTGATGGGCTGGAAATGGCGCAAGGAAGCGATTGACCTTCTTTGGAAGGCAGCAACCAGGACGGAGACGGAGTCGAAAGCTCTGCAGAATCTGAGCGACATCTTCTCACAGACAGGCGAAACGAGCGAACTGCTTCGCGTCACAAAAGCGCAGCTTGAGCTGGACCCCTCGAATCCGGCGAGGAAAAATAACGAGGCATTTCTCTCACTGCTTTTATATGGCGATTCAGAGGTGTCAGAAAGCATTGCGCGCGAAGTTTCAACCGCAAATCCCAAAATCCCCGAGTGGGCGGCCACGTATGCGTATGCCCTCCATCTGGCGGGAAAGGAGTCCGAGGCCCAAAAGGTGATGGAACGGCTGTCTCCCGAAGCGCTTGCCCGCCCTGACATCGCGCTGTATTACGCCATTGTTCTGGCGGCAAATGGCAATTCCGGCAAGGCCGGGGAATTCCTGGCGAAATCGAATCCGAATGGGATGCTTCCCGAGGAACAGAAGCTGGCGGCGGACCTGGCGCAACGGTTGAATGCCGCGCCGTTACGCTCCTCGCAATGACTCGTCCACGCACAGATTTTCCACCAATACCCGGGAAAATCCAAAAGAAATTGAACCACGGATAAACGTAGATAAACACGGATTAGCCCCAATACCTTCAACCAATTCAAGCAACCGTTTGGCCACAAAAGAACACAAAAAACGCAAAGTACAGGGAAGTTTCGGCAGTTTTTGAGTTCTTTGCGCTCTTTCGCGGCAATCCAGAAACCAGCTTATGAGCATGGAGTGGATCGCCACGACCCAACTCCGACATGTGTCGCGAGTAAAAAGCGTCCGCCGTGGCGGACGCACTCCAAAATTTCCTGTTCATTCCCGCTCAAAACAGCTTTTTTGAAAGGTTTGGGTTCTCGCGATGACGAAGGCCGCATCCATCCGTCATCTCACGGCGTATAGACCACTAGGTCTTGTCCTGCCGGTCGCCAGACTGGCGGCGGCCGGGGTCAAACGGATCCATGAATTGTCCGGCCAGTGTCGGCGGAACTTTTCTTTCGATGCCGTAGGCGGTGGGCCAATGTTTCGGCAGCCATGCGGTGCCGAAGATACGGTCGATCAGCGGGAAAATGAACGCAAAATTTTGATCGCGATGCTCGTCGTTGGAATGGTGCCAGTGGTGAAAGCCGGGGGATGAAATCAGCCATTCCAGGGGTCCCAGGCGGACCCGGATATTGGCATGAATAAAAAAATTCCAGATTGCCGAGATGATCGCCACCATCGCCACGGCGGGATCAATATTCGGCCCGACCGTATTTGCAAGTCCAAGGAGATAAATGGGGGCCAGTCCTGCCAGACGCATGAACACGATGTCGAAAGGATGTGCGCGTGTGTTAACCAGCCAGTCGAGCTGTTCGGCGCTGTGATGGATGGAATGGAATCGCCATAATAATGGGTAGGCGTGCAAGGCGCGGTGGCCCCAATAGGCGCCGAAATCATTCAGAAGCAGCATCAAAGGCAGCTTGAGCCAGAATGGCCAGGCGCCCATGGCCGAATAAAATCCGCCCGGATCCATCCTGTGCAGGGCCTGGATAAGCAGAGACAGCGGGACCGCAATCAGCGCCGCAGGGAACAGGCTGTTGATAAAATACCAGCCGAGGTCCACCCCGATTTGTTTTCTCCAAAATTTGGCCGGGTGCAGCCCGAACAATCGTTCCAGGGGGACAAAGATGACTACCAGTAGCACGAGCCAAACCGCCAACCGTTCTACATCTACGATAAAACCCGAAACATGCCTGAGAAATTGATCGGTCACTGTCTCCAAGCGTTATATTGAAACAGGAAACTTGGCCACCGCAGGAAAAGGTCCGGCCGATGTCAGGTTCGCGGATAGCGCGCGCCTGGCCCGCCGCCGGCGCAGAATCTCGAAGAGGATGCATGCGGCGCCAAATCCGGCGAAGACCATCCAGTTTGAAAAATCCGGCGCCTGCTCCAGGTCCACGCCTCCTAACAAGGTAAAAGGCGGCTCGCCTGTCGGGGTTCCGCCCGCGAGAAAGTTCAGCGTTGCGGATGTGCTGGAGGCTGCAAATGTCATGCCGCTCTGGTACCATCCGGAAAAGGCTTGGTTGGGCAGGCTGATCGTCGGCGTCGTGTACGTTGTGCCTCCCGTGAAGGACCCCGATGTGGCGCCGGACCCTGAAACAAATGTTCCGTTAAAGTTTACGGTTAAGGTCTCCGACGTGCTGCCCGAGAAAGATTCCTGTTGCGCGCCCGCATAGTAAAATGTCAGGACGTAGGTTTTTCCAATGGTCAGGCCCGTGATCGTTTGCGAGACCGGATGTACTTCAAAGACACCGTCCAGTGCGATGAAGTTTCCGCCGCCTGGAACCGCATCTACGGTGCCCGTGCCCCCGCCCGTCATCGTGCCCGTGCCGCCATTATTTGCGCCCCACAGATATGTGTTGCCATAAAAGGCTCCGGTGCCGCCATGTTGGGCGGAATACTGGCCAGGCACTTCATGCGGTGAGCCGGTGTTGTAAGCGTTGGCCTGCGTCCCAAAGTCCGCCGTATTCGGCGCGTACACAAAGTTGTATCCGGAGGTGTCCCAATTGCTGACCGTCAAATTTGAGCCTGTGGCAAAACCACCCGCGGAATCAGATCCAAACTGGCCAAACAATGTTGTGTACGTTCCTGCGGGTTTGGTTCCGGAAAAGGTGACACTGGTGAAAGTAGGATTCTTCACAAAATTCGCGGAAGCCTCCTGCGCCAGCGCAAAGGCAATCACAAAGCTGAATGCGATTATGTAAAATGGAACTTTCATTAGTATCGTTAGACCCCGGTTCATTAATGCCCTTCGGCCCTATGTAACGTAAGTAGGTTGGCAGATTATTTGCCGTGTGCAAACCTGAAATCTTACCGCACGCATAGTCAAACTAGTAATAAATCTGATTTTATTTCCGATGTTCTATTAGAAGAGACTGCCGTTGACTTCCGACCGGGTGAATGTTCACACTGGGTTCGGCTCAAACCATGACGCACGTTTCGCGAAACCTGTTTGCCGGCGGGGTACCTGGCTTGAAGGGCATGCTTTTTGCAGCGGCAGTCATTCTTGCTCCAACCCTCCTGCTCTGGCATTTGCACGGGCAGTGGAATCCGAACGGAGAGTATGCGTATGCGTGGGTGGTTCCTTTGCTGTCCGCGTTTCTCTGCAAATTGCGTTGGGATGACCGGCCATTACCGTCCACTCCAATCGAAAGCGCCGCATTCCCGGCAATTATTTTTGCCCTGCTGACACTTCCCGCCCTCTGGCTTCATGAAGCGGCCCCCGAGCGAAGCATTTGCGCATGGTCGTATGCGATTGCCAGTATCGGAATATCCTTGTCGCTGATCTCGCTTGCCGGCGGCGCCTCATGGCTTCGATGGTTCAGCTTCCCGTTTGTTTTCATCCTCACCACGGTCCCATGGCCGCATGCTCTGGAACTATTCGTATCGAATCCGCTGATGCGCGGCACCGCCAGGGCCACCGTTGAAATCCTTTGCCTTGCCGGCATTCCGAGCCTTCAATCCGGCAATCTGGTCCGCATTGAAACCGGCATCCTTGACATTGCCGAGGCCTGCAGCGGAGTCCGTTCGCTTCAAGCCATGGTGATGATCTCGCTTTTCCTGGGGGAATTGTTCCGGATGAAGTTCGTCCGGCGGCTGTTGCTCCTGGCGATTGGGCTCACAGCCACACTCGTGGCGAACGTCATCCGGACCGTGGCGCTTGCCGTCATCGGCTTCAACCAGGGGATGAGCGCGGTTGACGGCTATCACGATGCAGCGGGACTCGCCGTCATCACCTTCTCTCTTTTGAGTGCGTTGGTTGCGGCGTTCATGCTTCGTCCGGCAAAGACTGCGGCGCCGATTCCAGACGCATCCTGGATTGGGTTGACGCTCCCGCTCAAACTTTGCTCCGCGCTGCTGCTTTGGCTCTTCACGGTGGAGATTTCCGTCGAAACATGGTATCGATCGCACGAACCAAAATGGCGGGGTTGGAGCTGGTCCGTTCAATGGCCCCAGCATGCCGAAGCTTTCCATTTTATCGAGATTCCCAGGCGCTCACTCCAAGTCCTGATGTGTGACGAGTCGCATGCGGCAACCTGGAGAGAGCCGGATGGAAGCGATTGGTCCCTGTACTGGATCCGCTGGAATCCCGGCAATCCGGCGGCGGAAGCGGCAAAGGTCCATCGTCCGGATGTGTGCCTGACTGCGGAAGGCATCGTCATGGAGAAAGACCTGGGGCTGAACACCGTTCCGTTTGGGCGGATGCAGATTCCGTTTCACAGCTACATTTTCCGCTCGGGTGAAAAAATCCGCCATGTCTTTTTCTGCATTTCAGAGGAATGGCCGGGCGATCCGGCGATTGCCTGGAACCCGGAGTTTGAGGCGGTTGACATGATCCAACGCGCGCTCAAAGGCCGGCGGCATAGCGGTGAACAAAGCCTGGAATTGGCCGTATCGGGGTATCCTTCGGAATCAGCGGCGCAGGAAGCATTCAAGGCGCGCCTGGCGCAACTGATGCAAATCATGGAGTGAACGAAACGCCGTTGGCGTTTTAGCTAACATTCCGCATTTCGACATCTTGCTACAAGTGTTCATTAGGAGGCCCATCTGGAACACTCGCGACGCATGTCGGAGTTGGGCCGTGGCGATCCACTCCATACCCATAAGCTGGTTTCTGGATTGCCACGTCGCCGCGCCCTCAGTTAGTGCCACACTTTGGAGCAAGACACCTTGCGCGGGGTTTCAGAAGCGTGTGAAACATCCGGGCTAAGGCCTTGAGCCCCTATCGGGATAGGGGCATTAACCCAACCGGACGCCTCTGGCGAATCCCAGCGGTTTGGAGATAATGGAATCATAAATAAAAGGGGAAACAGGATGCGCGGGCGTATCCGCGCGAATGCAATCCCTATCAAGACAGAAGGAAAATTTATGAACCAAACATCTGTGGGAATATTTCATAACCGGCCTGAAACCCGGAATCAAAACGGGTCCGCCATTTTGCTTCTATGCCTGGCAATTGTCGCCTTGATCGGATTCATGGCGATTTCAATCGATTACGGAAGGATGGCGTTGACCGCCGACCAGCTCCAAAAGGCCTGTGATGCGGCCGCTCTTGCGGCGGCTGTGCAAATGCAATTGGACACCAGCACGAGTAGTTCTACCAGGCAGGCTAATGCCACCACCAAGGCCCAGTTGCTTGGCACACAAAACGGCGTGACGATCTCCAGCGTTACATTCAGCAGTCCGATTGTCACGGTCACAGGAACTTGCAGCCAGACCTTTTTCTTCGCCTCAGTGGTTGGCGGAGCCAACAGCGGAATGTTGACACGGCAAGCCAACGCCAATTACAACACCCCGATGACCGGAGTCAGCGGGGGCTTGCCAATTGCCATCACGATTGGTGACTATACCAGCCATCTTGGCGGCTCATCCTTTACCTTGACGCTCGTCGATAACCAAAAGAAGGATTTCTCGAATGGGAATATCGTGGCGCTGAGTACCCAAGCCGGCAATGGCAAAAGCCCCAGCCAGTGGCAGAGTGATTTGACAAATGGGATTACCTCCGTTGATGGGGGCACAGTACCCTTTGGAACGGGGGTGAATTTGGATTCTATTAATGCCAGTCTCAATCCGCAGCAATCCTCCCTCCATGATGGTTTGATCAACCGGATCGGGCAGACCGTGGCAATCTTTGTCACGACCACGGCAAGTCAAAGCAATGGCAACACAGGTCATTACGTCCAAGGCATCGCGATCGTCAAATTGGTGAGTGTGGATAATAACGGCAATCTCACCCTTCAAATCCCGCAGGTTTCAAATCCTTCCGGTTTAAGTAGCGCAACCTCATCCTATAATGACACCTATAATAGTGCTTCCACTTCCGCGCTGACCAATGGCAATTCAATTCATCTCACGCAGTGAAAGCGAGATAGGGCCATTCGACCTTATCTCAATAGAGGCTTTTTTTGTATCAAACTCGGATAGAATACCAGCTACCGTTATAGGCACGGGAACGAGCCGGGAAAATCTGGGTTAATTTTATGCGAATTTTCAACAAAGGCGCGCGACGAAAAGGTCAGGCTGTTGTCGAATTTGCGCTTATTGTCCCGCTGCTGCTCACAATGATGCTGGGCATCGTTGAATTCGGCTGGCTCATTCAAAACGAAATGACACTGGCAAACGCCGCGCGTGAAGCCGCCAGAGCCGCCGCTCTGGGAAATACGACAACCTACATCCAGACTCGCGCGACGACCATGGCTTCTCCCCTGACTATTTCCACTGATACGATGGCTTACTCCACTGATAACGGTACCACCTGGCTGACTTGGCCCAGCGACAGCGGTTCAAATAACGGTGTTCCCAGCGGCGCGCTGATCAAGATTACGTTGACGGCCACCAACCATCAGTTGACAAATTTCATACCCGGACTGAACAGTCTTCTCATGAGCCAATTCGCAGTCATGAGAAGGGAACCCACATGAGCAGAAAACAGCATCCGCATGCACCCGTGTTAATTAACGGGTTATTTTGCGGCAGGGTAAGGCATTGGAGGGGCCGTGAAGGTTCTGCCGTCCTATTGCTGTGCCTGGCCATGGTGGCCCTGATCGGTTTCATGGCTGTATCCGTTGACTATGGCTTGATGGCGTTGAAAGCAAATGCGTTGCAGAGAGGCTGCGACGCCGCCGCCTTGGCGGCCACGACTGAAATGCTCATTTCCGGCAGCACAAGCACCGCCCAGACCCAGGCGCAGACTTATGGCGCCCAGAACGGGGCCACGATCACGAGCGTCGTTTTCAGCAACAGCAACACGGTTGTGACAGTCCAGGGCACCGCGACGCAGAGTTTTTTCTTTGCCCAGGTGCTGGGGATCGGCAGTGGAACATTGAACCGGCAGGCCAAAGCCTACTGCATTGACATCACCGGCGTGAGCAATGGCGTTCCGCTGGGGATAACAACCGATGACTTCAATGCCCATGTGGGCGGCGCATCATTCACAGTAAGCTTGATCCGGAACCAGGACACTGCATTTGCCGATGGCAATGTGGTCGGGCTTGCATTGACCAACGGGAAAAGCCCGAGCCACTGGGACACCTACCTTCAGAATGGATATTCGAATGTTCCTGTTTATATGGGATATACGGTTGATTACAATTCACTCAATGCAAGCCTGAAGGAGCAGGAGAAGAACCTGTATGATGGGCTTTCAGGCCGGATCGGCGGTATCATGGCTATTTTTATTACAGACCCGACGCCGGCAACCAATGGCAATTCGATTCACCCCATCGAGGGCATCGCGGTGGTACAGCTCACCGGCGTTGATAATTCGGGAAACGTGTCGTTGAAAATACTCAAAGGCATCAATGACTATACGGGGGGGCTTTACAATACAACCACAGCCAGTTCCCTTCAACTGACCAATGCCTACAAAATGGGTTTGGAAAATCCCTAACACAAATGCATTCAACTAGGGCACATTGTATTTATTCTGCCGCACGTTCACGCGTCATTGCGAGGAGCGCAGCGACGCGGCAATCCAGAAACCAGCTTATGGGTATGGAGTGGATCGCCACGGCCCAACTCCGACATGCGTCGCGAGTGTTCCATATGGGCCTCGCGATGACGCGACAATATGAATGCAATTTGCTCTAATAGTGCCAACAGGCAGGCCATTGAAATGAGTATGAAATATGCAGGCTAATCCATTTCGAGGCTGAAGTCCAGGGCGCGCACACTGTGGGTGAGGCTGCCGACGGAGATATAATCAACGCCTGTTTCCGCCACGGCCGCCACGCGCTCGAGCGTCATGTTGCCCGAAGCTTCGAGTCCGCATTTCCCAGCGGCGATGCGTACGGCCTCACGCATCTGCGGAATCGGCATGTTGTCGAGCAGGATGCGGGTTACGCCAGCGTTGGCAAGGACAGCCACCTGCTCAAGCGTGTCGGCCTCGAAAATAATGGGGGCGTCGGGATCCGAGTTCTTCATTTTTTTGACAGCTTCAAGCAGCCCGTCCGGCTGGGCCATCAACGCCACATGATTGTCCTTGGGCATAAAGGCGTCGTAGAGGCCCATGCGATGGTTCACTCCGCCGCCGCAGCGCACGGCGTATTTTTCCAGGTGCCGCAGGCCGGGCGTGGTCTTTCGGGTATCGAGAATCCGGCATGGAGTATGGGCGATTTCTCTAACAAATCTCCGGGTTTGTGTTGCAATGCCGGAAAGATGCTGGAGGAAGTTGAGCGCGGAGCGTTCGCCGGTCAGGATGGCGCTGACGGGGCCTTCCAGTTCCATGACGGTTTGGCCTTTGGCGAGGGAGTCGCCATCTTCGGATTTGAAAGTGAGTCGCAGGGCCGTGTCCACTTCACTGAAAACCTGGGCTGCAACAGGCAATCCGCAAAGGACGCCTTCTTCCTTCACGAAAATATGGGCTCGCGCTTTGGTGTTTTTGGGGACGAGGCAGGCTGTGGTGATGTCGAGCGGGCCGACATCCTCGGCCAATGCTCGCGATGCGGCTTCGCGCAGGAGGGCGGGTTCGGGCGGTGTGACGGGCATAGGATCATATCATGTTGAAGGCACAAATCCGGTCAACTGATTTTACCCGCCTACGCGTAGAAGGTTACTGCAAAACCGCCTCAAAATAAGGCAGTTCCATTTTCAAAAAAATCCCATTATAGGCGGTTTTTGTTTTTAGCCCGGATGTCGCCGCACCTGCGGTTTCCGCCACACTTTGGAGCAGGACACTTTGATGGGGGTTTCAGAAGCGTGTGAAACATCCGGGCTAGGTGTCCCGCTGTTCATGGAACTGGCGAATTTTGCGTCTTTCCAACCAGCGCCACCACATTCCTGAAAGCTTGTTCCAGCCTTTGGCCCAGGCGCTTGCAACGGGGTGGGCGCGGTAGTATTCGGAGCGGTCCAGAATATCGAGGACATAGGTTTTGGTGGTGCGGAAATCGATGTTTTCGATAAAGACCGCGCTGTTGAGGACCGTCATGTCCTTGGCCCAGCGCCGGGCGTTGCTGCGGCCGGCATTGTACTCGGCCAGGGCGAAAATTTCCGGGCGGTCGGCCTGCTGCCAGCGTTTGATGGCGCGGCTCAGATACCAGGAGCCTGCCAGGATGTTCGTTCTTGGATCCAGCAGGTCGGTATCCCTAAACGTCCGGATATTTTGCGACAAAGCCCACTCCCTCCCGGCCTGGGGGGTCACTTGCATCAGTCCACGCTCGCCTGCCAGTCCCGTGGCCTCGGGATCGAAATCACTTTCCCGCCAAATAACGGCGCGGATCAAATCCTCGCTGATCCTCTGCCGTTTCGCGGCTTCCTGGATGAACTCGTTGTATTGGATGTCGTGCTGAAGCTGTTGCCGACCCCAGGCATAGAACAAGGCAACGCCCAGCAGGGGCACAAGAGCCAGCAAAAGAAATAAACGCGTCCGTTTCGGCACAAGCCCAAAATATGTCCGGCGGCGATGAAGGCAAGCTATTCGAGACGTGGCATGAGCATTAAAATTCGCCGGGTCTCGTGATGATGAAATACACGGTAGCGTCATTGTGAGGAGAACGGTGGAGCCGGGCGACGTGGCAATCCAGAGATACATGGATCGCCACGGCCCAGGATGGGCCTCGCGAAGACGAGCCGTCAGGGGGGCGCCATGCCTGTTTGCATCGATACCTCCGTTGCAAAATTCCGGACGGCTTGTAGAGTCGGCTTTCCATGAACCCCGACACCTCTCCGGCCAAGCCCCGTTATGTGCGGGTCGTACCGGAACTGGCTTTGGACCGTCAGTTTGATTATATCCTGCCGCCGCACCTGGCTGGCGCAGTCCAGCCCGGCCAGCGGCTGCGCGTCCCGTGGGGGACCCGCACGACTCTGGCCTACGCCGTTGAATTTCCTGAAAAACCCGAAGTGGCCAAATGCCGGGAAGTTCTGGATATGGTGGACAGCGAACCGATCCTGCCTCCAGTGCTCATCCGGCTTGCGCATTGGATGGCGGATTATTATTGCTGCGAATTCAACCAGGCATTGCGCGGGATGCTGCCCGAACTGGTTCGCTCCCGGGAGGACGGGTTTAAGCAGCAGTTCTGGGTGGAAATCCCTGACGGGCTTCAGCCGGAAGTCGTGCTCGCGCAATTGAAAAAAGCCAGGGCTCAAAGCCGGGCCTGGCAACTGGCTTGCGATAATGGCGGGGGCTGGCTTGCGGAATTAAGCCGCCAATGCGGCGCCACGCCCGCCGTCTGGCGTTCCCTCGAGGAGAAGAAGCTGGTCTTGCTCAGGCGCGAGCGGCGCGAACGAAATCCGCTGTTGGAAAAATTGGAACGGGATGTACCGCGCGAACTGAATGAAGAGCAGCGAAAGGCGCTGGAATTGATTCTGGAACAATCAAATTCGCCCAAGCCCAAACCGGTCTTGCTCCGCGGCGTGACGGGGAGCGGCAAAACGGAAGTGTACCTGCAGGCCTTGTCCCATGTGCTGAAACAGGGAAAGGGCGCACTCATGCTTGTTCCGGAAATTTCTTTGACGCCACAAACGGTGGAGCGGTTCCGCCGCCGTTTTGAATGCGACGGGATCGGGGTGGCCGTCCTGCACAGCCATCTCTCAGCCGGGGAGCGGCACGACCAATGGCAGGCCATCCGCCAGGGGCGGGCGCGGGTTGTGATCGGCGCGCGGTCCGCGGTGTTCGCTCCACTCGCGGAAACCGGGATCATCATCGTCGATGAGGAGCATGAGCAGAGTTACAAGCAGGAGGAGACGCCCCATTACCATGCGCGCGATCTTGCGGTTGTCCGCGCTGGCCTGGAGGGGATACCGATTGTGCTGGGCTCAGCCACACCGTCGCTCGAAGCCATGCATAATGTTGCCACGGGAAAATTTTTGTCTGCGGTGCTGACCCGGCGCGTGGAAAACTTTCGCCTGCCGGTGATTCAGATCCTGGATTTGCGGAAGGAAAAGCCTGAAAAGGGCCAGAGCGTGCTGATTGCGGAAAAACTGAGGCAGTCGGTTTTGGAACGGTTGGAGCGCGGCGAGCAAAGTATTATTTTTCTCAATCGCCGGGGTTATGCCACCAGCCTGCAATGCCCGAAGTGCGGAGAGGTGTCGCAATGTCCTCACTGCTCAGTGCCGCTTACGTATCATCGCTCAACGGGCGATTTGTGCTGTCACTTTTGCGACCACCGGGCCCGGGTTCCCGCAGTTTGTCCCGAATGCGCCTTCGACCAGTACCGTTACTCCGGGACCGGCACACAGAAAGTGGAGGACGCGGTGGTGAAGGCGTTTCCGGGGGCCCGGATTTGCCGCATGGACTCGGACAGCATGCAGGGCAAGCGGGCCTATCATAATGCGTTGATGGAATTTCGCGATGGGCGTACCGACATCCTGGTCGGTACGCAAATGATCGCCAAGGGCCTGCACTTTCCCAACGTGACATTGGTGGGCGTTGTGAATTGCGACCTTGCGCTTCAACTGCCCGACTTCCGCGCGGCGGAGCGGGTCTTTCAGCAACTGGTACAGGTCGCGGGCCGCGCGGGCCGGGGCGACAAACCGGGCGAGGTTTTCATCCAGACCTACACGCCGTTTCATCCGGCGATCCAGTTTGCGCGGCATCATGACGTGGAGGGCTTTTGCGAGCAGGAACTGGATTACAGGCGCGCCCATCATTACCCGCCGTGGAAACGCGCGGCGCTCGTGTGCTTTCGCGGGAGGTCGGAGGAAAAAACAAAATTTTGCATCGAGGCGGCGGCGCGGCGTTTGCGGGGGATATCGGAAATTAAAATCGAAGTGCCGGAGCCGGCTCCAGCGCCGATTGCCAAGATTCGGGATTACCACCGGTTCCAGTTGTTTTTATTGGAGTCCAACATGCCCGCGCTCAGCCGCGTCCTGAAGCGTGAGGTACTGCATCAGGCATGGCCGGATGATATCCGGGTTACGGTGGATATCGACCCGGTGAATTTGATGTAACAGAAAAACGATTCACCGCAGAGAACGCCGAGGAAAATGCGGAATGTGGGATGCGGAATTCAGACTTAAAACTTACAAACTTAATTCTTAAAACTGGAATAGAACACAGTTTTACAGGAAGGGCGCTAACCCGGAAAACTCACACTCTGGGCAAAAAGATAGCGATATTGGCAGCCCAAGCTGTTATTGTTGAGGTAGATGAAGACAGGATCCGCTCAAGGCGCTGATGGGTGGCAAGAAGGATGTGCTTGGGGAGGCTCGGTTGTGTGCACAAGACAAGGGCAAAGCGCTGGCGGCCCACTCGACGTTGAACCGGATGGAGCTTGGGGCATTAGGCGGAGACTGGCGCTACCGGAAAATCATACCCGATGCGGGCAGGATTGAGGCGTTGCTGATGGAGGAAGGGGTCAAGGCAATTCCTCGGCGCAGCCGGGAAATCGTGCTGGACTTTGATGCGACCGACGATCCTTTGCATGGGGCGCAGTTGCGTGATGTCAAGTGGGATGCCAGTGATGGGACCGTGGAGGCCTTGAAGAAAATCGTGACGGTGATCCGCAGGCGGTTTGGGAACAAAGTTCGCAAAATCGTGCGGGCCGACAGTGGTTTTTCTCGCGAAGCGATCATGGCGTGGTGCGAAGGCAACGGGGTCTTTTATTGCCTGGGGCTGGCGCGCAACGAGCGCTTGAGCGCCCGATTGGGCAAAGCCTTCGGAAAACTCACCCGCCTCTGAGCCTCTGAAACGCTCTAAAAACTGCCATGTCAAAAGGGCACGCAGAAAGGCGGCGGCGTCCGGGTCAAAAGCAAAACCTCTTGAATGGGATTTTTGGCTTGCTCGTGACGGGTTTTGTCTATAAACACTTTGCTGGTATTCACTACCTAGTATAATAACCTCAAACCATCGCATGAAAATTAAATTTAAATATCTGCTTTTGGCCTCGGTCGTATTCGTGTCCCTCACTAATCTGCTGGAGGCAGGATCCAAAGATACTGCAAACTACATTGCCTCGAAAATCGAGACCTTCGATGGAACTTCCGCAAAAATCGACGTCGCCTATCTTGTAAGGATTAATTTGAATGTTCCAAGCATGGACGTGGCCCTCTTTACAGCGAAGACGATAGACAGATTGAGCATGACTTTTGGTGGTGATATTCTGTTGATCGCGGATGAAAAGGATGCTGACAGCTTGATTAAAAAATACGGCACCAACATGGAACACTATGGAAACAGCATCAAATACAAGTCCCTGACTGGAAAAGTCGGCCGCATCAAACATGAAGGAAAGGTTGATATAGTTTTCATCAATATTAGTTCCATGCAGAATCCTGAAGAGTTGCCCATTGAGTGGTCAGCGGCAACCTCGTTGGGAACGAAACCCGCACCTTCGCAGTAGACTGCAAGCAACAGCCCGCAGATTTAATCCGGGGTTGACTTTCGCCCGGTGGGGATGGTGTCAACGGATGCCTTGTCTCGATCCATCAAAGGTCACACGCATCATCGAAGCCATACCCAACTTTAATGTCTGAACTGGGAGGATGATTTTTCCTTGGAATTTGAGCCAGATTAGGCTGCAACACGGATTGACGAAGCGGGGGTATCCCCAGTAACCTTTCCCCTGTTTATGAACCGTATCCAGCTCAATCCGTCTGTCAGCACGATCACGATGAGCCATCACCAGCTCAAGGTGATGGTGGAGCCTGAGTTGGCGTCAAAAGTCGATCAAGCCGTCCGGAAAAGCCAGCAATTCCTGCTCAACCAGCAAAAGCCGGAAGGCTACTGGATCGGCGAACTGATCGTCGATACCACCCTGGTTTCAGACTACATGCTCTATATGTACTGGAAGGGCGAGGTCGATTTCGAGATGCAGTCGCGCTGTGTCAAACATATCCTGGACCGCCAGTTGCCCGACGGCGGCTGGAACATCTACCCCGGCGGACCCAGCGAGATCAATGCCACGGTCAAATGTTATCTTTCGCTCAAGCTGGCGGGCTTTTCCCCGGATGAATCTGTGATGCAAAAGGCGCATGCCGTGATCCTGCGGCTGGGCGGCATCCCGAAAATGAACACCTACGGGAAGCTTTATCTCGGGCTTGTGGGGTTGTTTCCATGGAAGTATCTGCCGATCATACCGGCGGAAATTATTCTGCTGCCGAAGTGGCTGTTTTTCAATATTTACGAGCTTTCCTCCTGGACCCGCTGCATGGTGGTGCCGCTTTCCATCATCAACCATTTCAAGCCGATCCGGCGCCTGCCGCCCGAAAAGCAATTGCACGAATTGTTTCCCTACGGGACGGAAAACATGGATTTTTCGATGCCGCCCGACCCGAAGCTTTTCACGCTTCGAAATTTCTTCCTGTGGTTTGATAGATTCCTCAAATGGGTGGACGGCATTCCCTTCAAGCCGTTCCGCAGCATTGCGTTGAAAAAGGCGGAAGCATGGATTCTGGAGCGCGTGGACAAGCGTTCCGATGGCCTGGGTGCCATCTTTCCGAGCATGCTGAACACGTTGATGGCTTTGAAATGCCTGGGCTATCCGGACGACCACCCGGTCATGCGCAAGTGCGAGAAGGACTTTTTTGATTTCCGCGTATTTGATGAAGAGAATGATGACTTCCGCATCCAGCCCTGTTTTTCGCCGGTCTGGGATTCGGCCATCACGGCGGTGGCCCTGGGTTCCTCCGGGCTGC
>JAQTNW010000047.1 GCA_028713655.1 Candidatus Methylacidiphilales bacterium
TCAGTTTCAAACTTTTTATATGCCTCACATTTGTGTTATCAGCTTTTAAAATGGCAGCTCATCGCGTTCCTTTGCGATCCTCCTGTAAAAAAACTGTATTCCGCCATTGTTTGCCGACTCTGCTCCTTGCCTTCGGTTTGCTCTCATATTTCAACACTTCCGCCCACGCCGATCCGCTGGTGAAATTCCCGGAAGGCAATGCGGCCTGGATCGTGGAGATCACCTATCCCAAACCCTCCCAAAGCAACACTCTTGCTCCATCCTCCCCCCAGCAAAAGCCGGTCAACACGAGAAAACCGCAAAAGATTGAAGTAACTCAGGCTGACAACGTGCGCAGGATCCGGATTACCTGGGATAGCGGAGCACCTACAGAGCAGTGGTCCATTCCAAATCTGCCCGTGACTTTCAAGGAGTACCCCGATGGTTCCGTTTTTACGGTTCTAAAAGGCAGCATACAATATCAAACCGATAATTTCAATCTGGCATGTGATGCCCCGGCTTTTGCCTGGATCACTCCAAAGGATATCGTGGGAAAAGATCCTGTGACTTATGAGGGGAAAAAGTGTTATCATTATGCCGGAGCCAACGGCATCGTCTTGAACATTCCCCATTACAAGCCAGCCATGGAGAAGCATGAAGCTTGGATCGACATCAAGACATCCCTGCCTGTTGCACTCAACACAGAGACCTCACACTCCGTTTTCACCTTCCTGCCGGCCCCCGACGGCCCTCTCGAAATGTCTGAAAAGTTCAAGAAAGAGATCGCCTACTACAAGCACGTCGCGGGATATCCATGATCTTCCGTGGTTTGATATGGAGTATTGCCGCACCGCGTGTTGCCTCAAGCAAAAATGACACCGAAGGGGTTATTTTTGGATGATACGTTGCCTCATAACTAATGACACCGAAGGGGCGTTCTGGAAGGAGCCCGTAGGGCGACTGGAAGAACGCCCCTTCGGTGCGCGTCCCAGCACCCGTTTGAGTTTGGTTTCGATTTTCTTTTTCAGTTCAAAGGGATTGAGTTGGCCCCTGAGTTGTTCGAGTTCCTGGAGCTTTTGAGGCTGGATGTTTCCACAGGTTTTGAGCCGGGCGTAGGGTGTGGCCGCCTGGTCGTAGATTCTCTTTTTACGGCTGCCTTCCACTTCGGTGCGCAGATGCTTCATCACCGGGCAAAAGAAGTTCCTGAACCACCCCCACTCCTTGGCATAAAGATCATTGAGAGCTTCCACCCGTCGGGGATCCTCCAAACGCTCATAACCCACCAACTGGCGCACATGCGTCCAGTTCTTTTGCTCCACTCGTGCGTTATCATTTTTGCGGTAGGGCCGCGACCGGGTAAAGGCCACCTTCTTTTCCCTCTGGCCAAAATAGTCCACCAAGTGCCAGTTGAGGAACTCTCCCCCATTGTCGGAGTCAAAACCCAGGATCGCAAAGGGCAGCGCTGTTTCAATTTCCTCTATCCTCTTGATTACCTCGTGTTGTCCACGGTTCCACACCGCACGGTTCTCCGTCCACTGCGTATGCACGTCGGTCAACGTCACGCTCCAGCCGTAATCCCCCGCTCCATTGCCTCCACAGTGCGACACCGTGTCGGCCTCCAGCCAGCCCGGCCCCTTCACATCCCAATGTTCGGTGCGGATCGGAATGTGCTGGCGCAGCAAGGTTCCGGGCCGGGTTCCGCAACGGCCCCGGCTGCCCAGACTCACTCGACATGGCGCCAACAGCCGGTCGATGGTCGCCGCACTCATGGCCAATAAATTGTTTCGAAGTTGCGGCTCCAATGAACCATGACTTTGCTCATCATAAGGCAACCAATCGGCCACCGCCGCTTTAAGCCTTTTGCCGCAGGGCTGTTCGCAGCCCAGCCAGATCCGCTTCAAAACCTCCAATTCCTTCGCCCCATAGCGCCGCCGCGGTCCTCCGCCACGGCCTTTGTTGCCTCCCACAGGCAGCCGTCCTCCAAGCACTTTGATTGCATGTTTGCGGCTGTAGCCGCATAAGGCCACTACCTCATCCACCATCCGGCTACGCCCCTCTTTACCCCGGCCTTCATACAGGCCCCGCATCTTCTCCAATACCTCTTTGCGACTCTCTAGACTCATGGCTAATGACATCCTTTCACGGTGTCATTAGTTATGAGGCAACGTTACTCTTTTAACCCCATTCCTACGACTCCCTCGGTGTCATTTCATTTGAGTCAATTCGCACCGTACGTCCTAACAAAATAAATCTTGACATGCCACGGAAAGATTAAATGATTTTCCCATGAAACCCTACTGGCTGCTTGCTATCCTGTCGGCCTTTTTTTTCACCTCCCATTGCCACGCTGACGAAATCTTCAGCACTACAGTAACCGACTCCTCCACCATCGAATCACTGGGTTGGACGGCCACAGGCCAGCCTTGGGCAGTCTTCAACTACGCAAAGACCAAGGCCGATCTGGCCAACAATCCGGGCCCCGTATTCAGACTTGCCGGCCGCGGCACCGAGCTCGGTACTCTGGTCAAAAAGTTCCCCGTGCTTACAAATCCCGCCACTCTGACCCTCACCTTCAACGGAGGCTGGGGATGGGGAGGCGCCACCAGTAACGACGGCTTGCTCGTTCTACTGCTGGACGATCTGGGAAACGGATACGCGTTTGAATTTCACAGGGTCAAAGCCCCCTGGGCCGCCCAATGGGGATTGGTAAAGGAAAACAAATATCCCCCCAAGGAAGAGAAACACTGGGCCGCACATGAAATTGACGCCAGCCAACCCTGTATTTTGGACGGAGGAGGCCTCCAGACCTTCACCATAACACGGGCAAAAGACGGCAAATGGCAATTCGGAGGAGCCAAGTGGACCGGCGCCACCCCTTGCACCTTTACCGACAACACCACCTCCTCGTTCTCCCAGGTGGTCCTCTACGGAACGCCCAACATCGACGACATGGTTTTCAGCGCCATCAAGCTCGAAGCGACATACTGACTTTAATATGGAGTGCGGTGGCAAGCCGTAGGCGCGACACCGCTTTGCCTTTCCAAACCCAAGCAACTCCGATAGGCATCGCGAGTGAACTCCGACATGCGTCGCGAGTAAAAAGCGCCGTGCCGCTGTCGGCTTGACACCGCGCCACGAGCACGCCATAGTCATGCCATGCAAACAACTGCGGTGCTCGATGCCTCGAATCGGATCATCCTTTCGCGGGAATTGCGCCGGGCTGCCGGGATTCCCCGAATGCAAAAACTCAAGGTTTCCGCGACCCCAGGGCGCATCGTTCTGGAAATGGAGGCCAATTCTTCCGGTCGGGTCGTCAAACACGGCAAGTGGAAAGTTTGGACGGGAGCCGTGCCCGCAACTCCGATTGAAGAGGCTGTGGAACATGCCCGGCACTATACGCGATGACTTTCCTCGATACCGGAATTCTCGTCGGAGCGGTTTTGCATTCGCACCCCCGGCACACGGTCTGCATCAAGGGAATCGAGGCGTCTGCGCGTCCGTTCACCAATGCGCACGCGCTGGCGGAGACATTCTCCACGCTCACCGGCTTTTATAAGGTGCCGACGGACGCCGCGACAGAGCTCACACTTGGACTGAAAGATTCCATCACAGTGGAAGCTTTGGAGCGGGTTGACTATGAAACAGCCATTCGCGAGGCACAAAGCCGCGGTGTGATGGGAGGGGGCATTTACGATTCCTTGCACGCGACATTCGCCCGGCGGAAAAAGGCATCCTGGATCGTGACACTCAACCCCTCGCACTTTCAGCATGTCGCTCCTGACATGAAAATTCTGATGCCTTAACCCGGATGTTTCACACGCTTCTCAGGGGAATGGCAAAAGCTGACGCGTCACAATCTGCTGCGGGCCTACCTTCCCCAGCGAATGTGTTTTCCTGCCGAGCTGAAATTTGGCTTCGCAAGGCCGGCTGCCGCGATTCTGAACCCGCACCTGCAGGCGCCCGCCGAGCCATTGAGCGGAAAGCAGCCGCACGTTCGCAGGTCTCAGCAATCCAAAGGAACCCTTCGCGGGAAGATCACCCGGAGTCGGCGTGACGGGCAAGGTCATGGGAGGGTTCAGTAATGCGCTTGCAACGGCATCTCCCGGGATGCCGTTTGAAAACAGGTTGAGCCGGAATTTCAACTCGCCGCAATCCACGGCCGGTTCCCACGGTTTTTCAGCGGCGGCGCTTTGCAATTCGTAGGCATAGCGTGACGCCCGGGCGAGCGTCAGGCGGGTCTCATTGTCGAAAAAGTCCGCATCGCTCAACACGTCGCTTGCCACACCCATGACATTCCCGGCGCTGTTTTTTCTTTGGAACCAGCGTCCAACCGGGACCTGTCCATGGGTGCTTCGCTTCACCACGCTTCCCGGGACATCGCACAGCGCAGGACCCGTCGAAGGAAGCACCAGTTGAAGGCGCGCACTGCGTTCGTTCCAAAGCATGCGCCCCTCCACCTCAATCCAGGGCGTATCACGGCAGACGGAAAAGGTCAGTTCCACCCATGAGCGGGCGCCGGTCCAGCGCGTCCAGAGGCGGGCGCGTTCCGGTCCGTTTTCCAAAACATGACTGTCGGCCAGTTTCCATTCTTCGCGGACTTTATGAAGCCGGGCAGAGCCGGGTTGTTCGTCCAATCCCCCCCAGGAACCCCACGGGTCATCCACAACAAGGAGCCTCAAATTCTTGTTCGAGAGCAGAAAGTTAGTGCTACCGAATTGAATGGCAAGACCGCCCCGGTTGACGCCCACCTTCCATTCGCCGTTGCTGATCCACGGACGTTTGCCCGCTGCAGCCCTGCAGGGTTTCGCAACCCTTTGCGCAGGAAGCTTTTTCCAGGCAATGCCCATGCGCACCACGCGCCAGCCAAACGCGGGAATTTCAAGCGCAACCACCGCGCGCCGCCGCCACGGCACATAGGTAAGCGTCCTGTGTTCGGGTTCGATTTTCTGGAACGGCAGGAGCCGACCCATTTCGTCCCGGGCATGAATGCGCATTTCATCCGGGCGATGATGATATTCCCAGATCGGACGGTAATCGACGGAGCACTCCAGTTCCACATGGCCCTTGAAAGGATGAGGCGACGGATTCCACACCAACATCGGCACATCGGTCGGCCGGTCCGGTTCGGACGCCTTCGGCACCCGTGTATCCACTTTGTCCGCCAATGCGCTGAGCGCGGCAAGTTGCGCCTTCTGCGCGTGGTGGACTGCCATGCCCGTCCATGCCATTTGATCGTCAAAAGCACGTTCGATGCTGCTTCCCGGCAGGATATCATGAAAACTATTGAAAAGAACCGCTTCCCAGGCCTCCTGCAATGATTGAACTGCCGGGGAACCAATCTGGCTGGAAATGACAGATTGAGTTGCTTCGGCCGCAGCAATTTCCCTCTCGGCGCTGCGATAAAGACTTTTGAATTTCTGCACTGACGAGTAACACCCGCGAAGGCAGAAACCGAATTCCCCGCGCAGGGAAGGAACCTTGGGAGCGGCCTCGCCGTTGATTTCCTCGCGCAACGCGTCAAAAAACCGGTGCAGTGTCGAGTAACGCAGTTCCACCTCGGGATGCGCCTTGCTCCACGAGAGCACGTCGGCGATATGCCTGCGGGTCGGACCGCCGCCGTGGTTTCCCATGCCCATCAAAACCCCGGTGTTCCGGTAGGGTTGCGCAAGGGTCCCGGCCAGCGTCTCGTCGAGTACCGTGTGAATGTTGTCCCGTTCGGAACAGTACCATTTGTGGTACTGCCGGTAACACAGAAGCCTGTCGTCATGATCGCAATTCCACCAAAACAGCGGGGATTCCATCTTGAACTGGTCCCGTTGCGGGCGTGTAAACATGAAACCTTCCATCCCAAAACTGCGCAGGATGTTCGGCCAGCCGGCGGGATGCCCGAAGGTATCCGCCTGCCAACTGATGCGCGGACGCACACCCATTTCCTTCTCGAACCAGGCCAGCCCGGTCTCGAAATGGCGGCAAAGAGTCTCGGTCGAACTGAGATTGGAATCGGGCTGGATATGTGTTCCTCCGACAACATCCCAGCGCCCGGCTTGAACCATTTGAAGGATGCGCGCAAAGGTCTTGGGCGCGACCCTCTGGATGTGCTGGTAGATCGCCGCTTCGCCGCGCATGAACGTCAATTCGGGATACTCCTCCATCAAATTAAGAATGGTCGTGCAGGTGGTCAGCCCCTCGGTCAGCCCTTCGCGCCAGTCCCACAACCAGACGGGATCGAGATGCGCATTGGGAAGAATATGAAAAATAAAACGGGGTTTTGCTGTCATAAGAAGTTTAAGTCAATAGATGCAAGACGATGTGTTGTTCGGTGGCAAGGCGGAAGACTTAAAACTTGTGATTGCAGGAAGGACGCGAAGGAATGCGGGGGTAAATGACTTAAAACTAAAACGCGCGAATAAAAAGCGTCGTCGTCAAATGAGCAATATGGAGTGCGGTGGCAAGCGCTCCGGGCGCGACACCGCTTTGGTTTTCCCAATAAGACACAAAAAACGCTTCTGCCGCGGCGGGCACACTCCATATAACCCTGTGCTGGTTCCCTTCTGAATTCTTAATTCTGACTTCTCCACTCCCCTGCGGCAATTCCGTCCTTGTCAACTCGCCCCTCGGGTGGATACTTAGCGGTTTACATTTTAATCAATCCAGAGCCTCATCCATTACAAAAAATTATGAAAAACAAACGCAAAGTGCATGTCGTAACCTATACTCACTGGGACCGGGAGTTCCGCTGGGAATTCGAACGGACGCGGATGCGCTTGGTGGATTGCATCGACCAGCTTCTGGACATCATGGAGGCAAAACCGGAGTTCAAATCGTTCCTGTTTGACGCCCAAGTCACCATCCTCGAAGACTACCTCGAAATCCGGCCTGAAAACCGCGAACGCATCCAGGCGCTCGCCAACGCCAATCGCCTGGAACTCGGCCCATGGTACACGCTTGCCGATTGCGCCGCCATCCAGGGTGAAACCCTCATTCGCAACCTGCTGGCCGGCATCCGCGCCTCTGAAAAATACGGCCCGGTCCTGAAATGCGGCTACAATGTTTTCTCGTTCGGCCAGATCGCCCAGTTGCCGCAGATCTACGATGGCTTCGGAATCGACTCGATTCTCTTCTATAAATACATGGACCCGAAGCGCACGAAGTACCATGAATTCCTCTGGGAAGCACCCGACGGCACCCGGACGCTCACATCCCGCCTCGGACGCGAGGCGCGTTGGAATTTCTTTTTCGCCGCGCATATTCCCATCGTCTATAACCGCGACCCGTGGCACAAGGACTGGCAGTACCGCTGGGGCGACGATCTTGGCAAAATTTTTCACACTGCCGATTCCGAAGGCTACGGCTGGTTCTACGACATCCTGGATCCGAAGACCTCGTTCCACCCGGAAAAAATCAAGGACGGCATGGAACGCGTCCTTAAAACCGTGGAAGGCACCGCCGTGCCGGAATCCGTGCTGTTCTTCGAAGGCACCGACTTTACCGCGCCGCATCCCCTCACCCCGGAGATTCTCGCCGAAATCCGCAAACAATACGGCGACGAGATCGAACTGGTACACAGCCGGCTGACCGATTACCTGGCCGACCTGCAAAAGGCCCTGGCCAACCGGAAGAACGAACTCGATGTGGTGAAAGGCCCGATGCGCGACGGCCCCGTCGGCGCGGTACATACGGATGTGTTCTCCATCCATCCGGAACTCATGATCGAGCACGCCAGGACTGAAACAATCCTGATGAGCCGCGTGGAACCGTTTGCCGCGTTCGCATGGTTGAACGGCGTCGAGCGTTACCCAACGACTTACCTTGAAAAAGCCTGGAAACTTCTTTTCCACAGCCATGTCCACGACTCCATTCACGGCCTCGGCCCGCGCACCTTGGGAGAAGGCTGCCTCAGCCGCATCAAGCAAGCCGAAGTCATCGCCCAAGGGCTGGAACGCCGCGCCTTGCAGGACATCACCAAGGAAATCAACACCTCCGGCGTCAAGGACACGGAATTTTTCGCCGCTGTCCACAATTTCACCGCGGCACCGCGCAGCGGCATTGTCGAAGCATGGTTTGACCTGCCGCGCGATCTGCGGACCGATCATCTGGTGATCACCGATGAAAACGGCAAACCGGTTTGCGAACAGTTGATGGAAAAGGATGAAACCCGCGCGGGCATCTATCATCCGCGCAGCCGCAACATGCCGTATTACTGCACACGGATGCATATTTGTTTCCAGGCTGAGAACGTCCCGGCCATGGGCTACAAGACGTTCCAAATCAAACCCGTCTCCAAAAACGAATACCCGTATCCGCACGAGGATTGGGAACCGCCGCGCCTCTACGCCGACGATCTGCTTCGTGACGCGCGCACCGCGGAAAACGAGCATCTCAGCGTCCATATCAACGCCGATGGCACGCTCGACCTGACCGACAAGGCCACGGGAGAAGTCTATTCAGGTTTGAATTACTTCCTCGACAGCGGGGAAATCGGCAACATGTGGATGTCCAAGGAACCGCACCACAACGGCATCATCGATACGCGCGGACTGGCGGCGTCGGTCTCCTGCCGCATGCATGGCCCGTTGCAGGTGGTGTTCGACATCCGTCTTGACTGGAAGCTTCCGCGCGAATTCGACCGCGCAAAGCAGGCAAGATCGCAGGATGAAGTTTCCTACCCGATCTCAGTCACCGTCACGCTGCGCAAGGGCAGCCGCTCACTCGATGTTGAAACCACCATCGAGAACACCGCGCGAGACCACTACCTGAAAGTCTGTTTCCCAACCGACAGCAAGGCCACGCACACCGCAGGCGAAGGCTCGTTCACCGTGGATGAATTCGCGGCGGATCCGGGCCGCGCGGGTGAACTGCGCGGAGTCGCCCTCGCACGGCACCCCGCCCAGATGTGGCTCGACATCAGCGACAAGAAACGCGGTCTGGCGGTGTTGCTCGAAACGCCACGCGACTACGAAGTGCTGGAACATGATCCGCGCACAACGGTCGCCATGGGACTCCTGCGCGCCGTGCCGTTGCGCATCCCTTGCGACAACCGCCTCTGGATGGAATATCCGGGTGACGAAAGCGCGCAGTCGCTGGGCAAATTCACCTATCGCTATTCCCTCCTCCCGCATGCGGGCGATTGGAAATCGCAGGGGCTGCATCAGGCCGCCCTCGCTTTGCGCAATCCGCTCAAGGCCTGCCAGTTTGGCAAACAGACCGGCGCTCAGCCCTTAAGCCACAGCTTCCTGAGTCTGGAAGGCGATAACCTCGTCGTGAGCGCCATTAAAAAGGCGGAGGACCGCGATTCCGTCATCGTCCGTTTCTACAACCCAACGAGCCAGGACACAACCGCCACGCTTCGCCCCGGCTTCCCTGTCGCCGAGGCTTGGACCGTGAAATTCAACGAGGAACGGGTCCAGCCGGTGAAAGCAACCGGCTCCGCCATTACATTGCCGGCGCCGCATGGCAAGATCATCAGTGTGGAACTGACCGGAAAAAGGGGTCAAAGCATATTTTGACCACGCTAATCCGCATGTACATGTAAATACACCCCCATGATTCTAAAGGGAAAGGAGCCAGAATATGCTTTGACCCCTTTTTCCACCTATGACAACACAACATCAACTCTCCCTCTGGCTGACTGCGCGCGACCTGCCCGGGCGCCTGGCTGCGCAGCCCCCACAAATACTCAAGCCCCTCAACGAGGAAATCAACAGGCTTGCAACAGTCTGGATTGACGACCTCGTTTCCTACCAGGAAATCGAAGGGTTCGGTGGCGCATTCACCGAAGCCGCTGCGGTAACCCTTGGAAAAATGCCGGAGAAAAAACAGGAGGAAATCCTCCGCGCCTATTTCGACCCAAAAACCGGGAATGCCTATACGCTCTGCCGGAGTCATATCAACAGTTGCGATTTTTCGACAGGCAACTACGCCTATTGCGAAAAAGAGGGTGACACGGCGCTGGCCTCATTTTCCATTGAACGCGACCGTCAGGCGCTGCTGCCCATGATCCAACGCTCGCTGAAGTTGTCAGGCGGAACGATGAAACTGTTCGCATCGCCCTGGAGCCCGCCTGCATGGATGAAGACCACCAACCAGATGAACCGGGGTGGTCAATTAAAGCCCGAATACCGTGCAGCCTGGGCGGAGTATTATGTCCGTTACATCCAGGAATACGCCAAAGCGGGCGTGAACATCTGGGGGCTCACGGTACAAAACGAACCGGAGGCAATCCAGACTTGGGACTCATGTGTGTACAGCGGCGCGGAGGAACGCGATTTCGTCCGGGATCACCTCGGACCGGCACTGGAACGCGCGGGGCTGGGACATGTCAAAATCATCATCTGGGACCACAACCGCGATCACCTTTATGCCCGCGCCAAAACGATTTACAGTGATTCGCAAGCGGCTCGTTATATTTGGGGGGCCGGATTTCATTGGTACAGCGCCAATGTTTTCGAGAACGTGCAGCGCACACACGAGGCATGGCCGAACAAAAAGCTTCTTTTCACCGAGGGTTGCCAGGAAGGCGGGCCGCATCCTGGCTCATGGCTGACGGGAGAACGCTACGCGCAATCGGTGATTCAGGATCTGAACCATTGGACGGTCGGCTGGGTGGATTGGAACCTTGTACTGGACGAAACCGGCGGCCCCAATCATGTGGGTAATCTATGCAGCGCCCCGATCCTGGCCGATACGCGGACGGGCGAGGCGCATTACCAGAGTTCCTATTATTATCTCGGACATTTTTCGCGTTTCATCCGGCCCGGCGCCAAACGCATCCTGACTACCTCTTCCCGCGACGAACTGGAAGTCACGGCCTGCAAGAACCCGGACGGCAGCCTGGTTGCCGTGATTTTAAACCGCTCGGAGACTCCGATTCAAATGACACTCAAGTTCAACCAGGGCGAAGTGAACCTGGAATCGCCCCGCCGTTCGATCCTCACTGCGGTTCTGTCAAAACATTAGAATGTTAGCTGAAACGGCAACGCCGTTTCGTCTTTCAGCCCAGGGTTGATCCGAGCTTGTCGAGGATCTACCCTGGGTAAAATCAAAAAATCATCCCGAACCCTGAATGGGTTCCGTCCTACTCTCGCCCATGCCGCCCCGCTGCGATTCCGATAGGCATCGCGAGGCCCAATCCTGGGCCGTGGCGATCCAGTATTTGTGTATAATGGAGAGCTTCTCAGGGGGATAGTAAAAGCTGTCGCCGCACTCCAAGGTGCTCGATAAACGAGAGAACTCTTTATCGCTTAAGCTTGGCCGATGGCTTTGCCCAACGCGATCCGATCAATCTGGCAGCGCGGCTTGAACAAGGGGCCTGCCATGTAATCCAGCACACTGACATGGAACTGGCGCGCAGAATGGCGGTTGGACAAATCCGCAGTGATGTCGCTGCCGCAGACAAGGATGTCACAATCGTTGAAACGCGCTTCAAAAATCAGGCCAAGCCTGCGATTGGTAAACCAGTCATCAATCACCTGCACCAGCGGCTGTAATTCGGGCGGCAGGCCGTCCAGCAACAGCGGCGCAGCACCGTGGATCAACTCCCACCACTGCCAATTGCTGTGGAAATCAGTCGGGAACTTTGCAAACAACGGATGCTTGGGATCGCACAAAAGACCCAGGGTGTGCGGCGGGTTGTCTGCCGTATAGGCCGCGCTCCAGAAGATGGGGGAAAATCCCATTATCAAGCCATTTTTTATCCCGCTGCGCGGCGGGTTGAAGAGAATCTTGCGCCCCCCGCTGGCCCGCCGGAGCAAGTCGTCCCAATCCTGCACGATCAAAACGTCGCTGGAAATTTTAACCGCTGGCGCGGAAGGATAAACCCACACGTCCCAGTCATTCTCGAATTCCGTTCCAGCCAGTCCGGCGACCAGCTTGAATCGCCGAGGCGCGGGCAGATCCTTCAACGAAACCTCCAGCTTTCCGATGGCAATACCATTGCCAATCGGAATCTTCAGCGCCGGAAATTCCCCCGAGGCGTGCATGTGTCCGGCATCATCGACCAACTTCCAATAAGGCCGGGCCTCTTCCAGCGGCGCCGCGCCGAAATGGGCAATCTCGATTTCAGCGCGCAGCATGTCGCGGCTGGAAAAAATACGGCGCTCCAACCGCACCAGAAGCACAGTCGCGTAGTTAAAACGGCGGAATTCCCCGGGCGTCACATAACCTTTCGACTCCCAAAAGGCATTGAGCCAGCCGACCAGCGCGGCGCCCTGGCCTGGAAAATCATTGGCCTGCAAAACCTGGAATCCGCCGAAGCCTTTGCTGCGCAACGCGGATTCGATTTCTTCCTTGTAACAAAGAATCTGAAGCTTGCCGGAGGCGGCGAGGAAGTCGCGCGCCTGGCCGCCCATGTGCGCAGCCTCGAGCGTTTCCTTGAAAATCTCAAAGTTTTTCGCCTTCAACAGCCCGGTATATTTCGGGATCTCGGAGAGATCGGGATAGACGCACCACTGGCCGATCTCATGGCTGATGATGGGGCGCGGTGAATCGAGCGCGACGAAATTCCAACTATTCCTTTCCTGCAGAAGGCGGCGGGTTTTCGGGAATTGAGCTTCATCGATATATCCGCTGTAATCCGCCGTGGTCGCGGGCGGCAAACGGTTAATGCCGGAGTTGAGTCCTTCTCCGATCGTCTGGAGGCGCGGTTCCGGTATGTTATGGTAATCATTCTCAGGAATTGTCGGCCAGCCGGCGGCGCCGGTGTAAAGTCGGCGCTTGTCCTGTTGTTTCCAATACGCCACCCAACGGCTGAGGTACTCAGTAAACTTCACCCGGTCCTCCCCGGGCTCGTTCCCGTAGGCCATCAGCAAAAACGAGGGATGATTGCCAAAGGCGCGCCGGATTCGATGGGCTTCCTCATAGAGCCACGCGTCCACCGGCTCTCCTTCACCCAGGGAAGTGCCCATGTTCGCCCAGGACGAGCATTCCACCTGCAAATAGAGGCCGAGTTCGTCGGCCGCGGCAAATGCCGCTTCCGGCGGACACCACGAATGAAACCGAACGTGATTGAATCCGTAGCTCTTGATGATAAACAGGATGCGCTTCCATTCCGCGGCATCGGTCGGCGGATAGCCGGTCTTGGGAAACACGCAGCATTCCAGCGTGCCGCGCAGAAAAACGGGACGCCCGTTGACGGCGATCTGCGTCCCCTTCACTCCGACTTCGCGCAAGCCGAATGTTATGATCTTCGTGTCTTCGCCAAGCCGCACTTCCAGGCGCTGCAGTGCTGGACTGAACTCATCCCAAAGTTTTGCTCCATTGCCGAGGGGCACTTCGAATTCCACCGCGCCTCCTTTTTCATCCCAGGCCGCTTCCACTTCCACACCACCGGCGTTCAAGGTTCCCCGTCCGGGCTTGCCGGTGGCGTTGCCGATGGCCACCTCGAGGCGCACGGATTTTTTTGCGATGTCCGGATACGCCTGTACGTTCTCAATCCATACCGGGCTGCCCGCAGACATCTGGATGCGACCGATGATGCCGTTCCAATTGGTCTGCGTATGGTCTGTGACACTGTGGGAATTGCGGCCCACATTCACAACCAGGCGGTTGTCCACGCGAATGGCAAGCCGGTGCCGTCCCGGCGTCACGTTTGTGCCAAGCTCATAAATATGCGGCGTGGCGAGGCTGTTGTTCGAGCCAATCTCGCGTCCATCAAGCCACACCTGCGTCTCAATGTGCGGGCGCTCCAGAAACAGCGTCACACGTTTGCCGCTCCATTCATTGGGAACGTCGATGTCGCGACCATACCACGCCGCTCCGATGTAGTGTTTTCCCGGCTGCAACCAGTAGGGGATCTTGATATTTCCAGGTTGGGTATAAGGCGCATAGTATTCCTCGGTGAACCAGGGCTTCTTGCCGACCGGCACCATAGTCCAGGGCGTGTCAGTCGCCACGTCGTTGCCGAATCCCTGCGCTTGAAGACTCCCCGGCAGATGAATCGTCTCGTCGAAAACCGATGGAATGAAACCACCACTGGGGGCGGCATTCGGGTCGAGTGCAAAATCCCATTTCCCAGATAAATCAATGACAGGTTCAAGCGTGGGCATCGTGTTACTCCAATTCCATTTTTAGGTCCGCAGCAAGCGGGTGGTTGATGTCGAGTGAAAGGACTTTTTGAAGAAGTGTCTTGGCTTCGGATTTGCGGCCCAGGCCCAGTTTCGCCTGCGCCATGAGGAAGGTGGCGGCAATCGTCTGGCGCAACTGCAAATCCTCCTTGAACAAGAGCATCGCCGGGAGCGAGGTCGCAAAATAATCGATCTTCGCTTCGGTCCGGAGAAGGTTTCGCGCGTAAGCCAGGAGATCGCCGAACATCTTCCTCGCGGCTTTCTTCCGGCCCAACCGCTCCAACGAAAGCGCCGTGTAATACGTCATTTCGGAAAAGGCTTTCACACTCATATTCTGAAAATCACCGCTGGCGCGCGCAGCCTTGCCCCGCCATTCTCGCGCCGCAGCCTTGTCGCCCAGCGCGGCGCACGCCTCGCCCAACCAGAATTGAATGTTGCTCAGATTGGCAAGCAAATGATGGGCCTCGGCGAGGTTCGGCGGAGTGGAGAGGGCTGTTTCAAACAGTCTTCGCGCCTCAACGGCGTTGCCTTGCGACAGCGCCAGACGGCCCAGTGCGAGGTGGGCGCGCACATGCTGGCCCAACACCTGCCCCTCGCCGCCTTCCCACGGATGAAAATTCCGGCCCGCCAATAAATCACGCGCCCTGGCGGGTTGCCCCGTCTGATTATACAGAGCCGCCAGTTCGACCGAAAGATCATCGCGCTGGACAACCA
Organism: Candidatus Methylacidiphilales bacterium; assembly: GCA_028713655.1. Classification (NCBI taxonomy): domain Bacteria; kingdom Pseudomonadati; phylum Verrucomicrobiota; class Methylacidiphilae; order Methylacidiphilales; species Methylacidiphilales bacterium. The sequence goes on from JAQTNW010000047.1 coordinate 14,754, forward strand.
ACCCCCTGTTTTTCTCGATCTGTTTCAATCGTTCCCGAGGGGAAACCCCAAGTTTTTTCCAAAGCTGGTCCTGTTCATAGAGCAAGCGCGCATCGGCCGGGTTTGCCTTCAATGCGCGTTGATAGGCTTTCCGGGCGCGTTTTCCGTCGCGGAGATCATTGAAATACGCAATGCCCAGGTTCCGCCAGACAATTGAGAAGTCAGGATCCAGCTTCGCAGCCCGTTCCCACAACCGGAGGCCGTCCTCATGGCGGCGTTTGTCGTAGAGCAAATTACCGAGATAATAGGGCGCGCGCGCGTCCTGCGGGTTTGCCGACATGGCCGCCTCCAGGATTTCAATTTCCTCCAGCCTCGCCGGGAAACAATAATCCGGCGAAGCCTTTGCGCCCGTCAGAAAATGAGTTTTTGCCTCCTCGTTGCGTCCCGACTTCCGGTTGAAAAATCCAAGATAATAATGTACCAGCGGCAGCGCCCCGCGCGAGCGTCCATCTCGCGGGCAATTTTCCAACAAACCGATCGTTTCATTGAAAAATCCGGCTCGCGCATAGTCGAGCGCGATGTCGAGATAAGTTTGCGCGTCGCAGGAAAGCGGCTCCCGATTCAGATGCCGCGCCCAAAAGTCGAGCGGGTCGAGGAGAATCGTGCTTTTCAGAAGTTCCTCTGCTTGCTGCCCGCGCTCGAGTTTTTGCAACACAAGAACCTTTAGGTTCCGGGCCCGGAGGTTGTCTGTATTGACGCGTAGGGAACGCTCCAGATGCTCCAGTGCGGAATCCCAATTCAGTCTGCAGGCATCCAATTCCGCCAGGGCATGATAACCGGCGGATTGCCAGGCCTGATTCCAGCACGCCTTGTAGAAGGCCGCATAGGCTTCGTCGTCACGTCCCAGGAAACGCAGGACAAGGCCGAGATTGTAATAAGGCTCGCCATCATACGGATTCGGATTGCGCCGCGTGAGGCGCTCGATGGCGCGGCGGAAAAGCGTTTCTGCGGAAGAGAACTCACCCCGCCTCAGATGCCACAATCCCATCGCATTGTTGCAACGGGCATCCTGCGGGTCGCGGCGCAGGGCCTCCCGCCAATACAGCTCCGGCTGGCGGGTGGCATGGCGATACTGTTCCAAATGCAAACCTGTGATATAGAGCTCGTCGCTCGAAGCAATTTCCTCCGGCATGGGCGGCTCCGTGGCGGCTTGGGGTACTTGTCCATCCCGGCGCTGCGGCGGAGTGTGGCTCAATAGCTCCACGCCATCTGCTGTAATCAATGTGAGTGTAAGATCGCTTTCCCGAACCCGCTCCGGCAACTCCAGTTCCCCAATGAATGGTTTTCCAGGCTCGAAATTCGCGCTTCGATTCCAGAAAATTTTCCCTTTGGTTGAGAGGTACAGGTTCGCTCCCTGGATCGAACTCGTCACACACAGCCCGACCCGCGCGCGCAAGCCGCGTATCACAAGACTGCAGGCCGCATGAAGATTCGCTTTTTGCGCAGGCCCGATTTTTTGCACCGGGTACCAGAACTGCGAAAACGTCTTGGTTTCCCCCGGCTGAAGAAAGCTGAAGTCGGGTTGGTTGTCGGTATAAACTCCGGCCATGAGTTCAATGTAAGGACCATCGGAATCGGTGAGCTGGCGGTCCCATGCATAACCGAACTCATGATTTCCCCAAGTCCACTGTTTCTTGCCCGGCGAGATATGATGGTTGGCCACGTGGATGACGCCCGCCTCCTTCCCATGGTCATAACCGCCAAAAAAATCGCCGTTACCGCCCATGCACATGTACGAAGTCGGAACCGGGATGTTCCAATACCAGCTCAGGTCGTTGGGAGAACTGACCGGAGTCGTGCCGACGGAGGCGCGGGTCCCAGTGCGGCTGCGTTCCGCGTAATTCACGCCATAGTAACTTCCCTTGCACAACGGAAACGCGGACATGGCGCGCTTCGCATGGTCGGCGACATAGTCCACGTCCGGCGGAAATACGGATTGATATTTGTCATGCACACGGGCCGCGACATTCGCCCACCAAAGAAAAGTTTGCACCAGCGGAGTGCGATTATAGAGGCGCACCTTGACCTCGATGTAGGCTTTTCCGGGGTGCAGGCAAACCCCGTGCATTCCCTTCATCCGCGACATCGGATCATGATCGGACAACCAGACTGTTTTGCCGCCATCCTCATGCTCCTCGAACTCCAAGTTGACCGGAAGATAGGTTGCCGGGCGGTGATGCTGCGGCCAGTTGAACTCCACGCCGCCTGAAATCCAGGGACCGGCCAGGCCGACCAATGCCGGCTTGATAACATTCTGGCGGTAGAAGAAATCGTAGCCGTTGCTCTTGTCCTGGCCGGCATGAATGCGCCCGCCGATCTGAGGAAGCACCATCAGCCGGATGAATTCATTCTCAAGATGCACGGCGTCCCACGCGACATCCTGACGTTGCTCCGAAATCCGGTCTGTAAACGGGAGCGGATACACCTTCCCGCTGCTGCCCTGATAGACGCGTTTTTCGAGAAACATCGGATTCTTGTCCGGCGCTTGTTCCGGGTACGTGGGAATGAGCACGCTTTCACGGGTTATCGTGACAGGAGTGAAATTCACGGCCATGTCGGTAATTTTATGGCTCGACATGGGAAATGGAATGGACAATTCCATAAATAAACTGGACTATCTTATGATTATCCAATCTCAACCCATTGAAAAACCAGGCGGGAAGCGGGGCGAAGGATTCCCCGGCCAGCGGATGCTCGTGCTCAATGATAAATTCATCCGGTCCGCAGCGGATCATCCCCTGCTTGCCGGATTGTTTCCCGTTTCCATCGGGCATTTTCCTTCCGCACATGGACATTTCGTGGATCGCCACAGGGGTCTTTCTGAATCCATATTCATCGCCTGCCTCGGAGGCGAAGGATTTTGCGAATTCAACAGCCAGTCGCATCGGATCCATTCCGGGACAGCGATCCTCATACCCGCCGGGCAGGCGCATGTTTATGGGGCTGCGGAAGATAATCCCTGGTCGATTTCATGGATTCACAGCGGGGGGAGAGATTGGCCAAGCCTGATGGAACTGCTCCAGGTTTCCGAGGAAAACCCGTTGTTCCATCTGTCGCAACTTCCGCAATTTGAAGCCGCGTTTGAACAAACATGGGACTCTCTGAAGGAAGCGCATACGCTGCCGCAACTGATATTTGCCTCGGCGCAACTCAGACACTTGTTTGCCGGAATCGCGCTGCAACGCCGTTCGGTGAATGAAAAGGCGCGCACGGCTGAGGAGAAAGTTTCGTCCAGCGCACAATGGATGGGCAGGCATTTTGCCAGGCATATCCGCCTGGAGGATCTCGCACGGGCATCTGCCATGTCCATACCGCATTATTCAATGCTGTTCCGCAAGAAATTTGGATGTTCGCCGATCGAGTTTTTGATCGGAATCCGGGTTCAACGGGCCTGCCGTCTGTTTGACCATACCACCGAATCGATCTCCGAAATCGCCGCGCAAGTGGGTTATGACGACCCCTATTATTTTTCCCGTATCTTTAAAAAGACCATGTCGTGCTCACCCAAGGCGTACCGCAACACCCGCAAAGGGTGAGTCTAAAAAAGGGTCAAAGCATATTTTATACCACCCTAACCCAGGTCTGAATGCATCCCCTGATTCAGAGGGGAAAAGGAGTCAAAATATGCTTTGACCCTTTTTTTAATTTGTTTTTACGGCGATGACGGCAATCATGGATTCCATCCATGAATCCTCCTTTCAAAGTTGCGCCCATTGCATGCCCGCCTGAGCTTGCCACACGAATCCTGAACGATGCGACGCTGAGCCGCACACGCGATCTTGCCCGCAAGTTGCTCGCCACCGGACTCAACGCAGGTTCCGGTTACAGCGAAATCTGGATCCGTGATTTCGCCACTTTCATCGAACTCGCACTGGAGGTGACTGAAGCGGCGGCCATTCGCAAGGCGCTGCTCGTATTTTTCAACTTTCAAGGCGAAGACGGAAACATTGTCGATGGTTACGTGCCGGAAATAAACCGCTCGGTTTGTCCTTACAAATACCGAAAATCCGCGGCGCAACCGGGGCTCCTTGCGCACAAAAATACGGTGGAAACCGATCAGGAAAGTTCCCTCGTGCAGGCAATTTATATTTATGTTCGCGCCACTGGAGATGAATCCATTCTCGATCTCAAAGTTGCGGGCGTGACGGTGGTGGAGCGACTTCGCCGCGCCATGGATTATCTGAATCAGGAGCGGCTCTCGCCGGAGCACGGGCTCCTTTGGGGCGGCAATACTGTGGATTGGGGTGACATGCAGATCGGCCGCGCCTGGGGCACGGAACTCCAGCCCGACGACACCCGCGCCATCAGCATCTACAACAACGCAATGTGGGTCATGGCCTTGCACCAACTTGGCGAACTCCAGCCCGCAGAGGCTATAAAATGGCGCGAATGGGAACAACGCGCTCGCGATAATATCCGGCTGCATCTGTGGGACGCCGAACGCCAGAAGTTCCGGCCCCATATCCATCTGGATGGCTATCCGTTCCCGCCTGATTTCGATGAAGCGCCAATCTGGTACCACGGCGGCACTGCGGTGGCCGCACAGGCAGGTTTGTTGACTGTCGAGGAATTAAGCAATTCGCTGGCGGCAATGCGTCGCAACGTCCGAGAATCCGGCATGCCGACACTCGGCATCACCTCATATCCGATCTATCCGGAACATTTGACGGTGGCGGATGGATTGAAGGCTTATGCGTACCAAAACGGCGGCGACTGGCCGTGGTTAGGCGGGCGCATGGTCCAGGCGCTGGCGGATCATGGGCTGGTCGCGGAAGCTTACGAGGTACTTCTGCCGATGGCGGAACGCAGCGTCAGGGACGGCGATTTCAACGAATGGTATAATCGCGAAAACCAGGGGGCCGGTTCCTGGCAATTCCGCGGGGCTGCCGGCGTGCTGGCGACGGCCATAGACAGGCTGCGCGCCGCTGCGCTTGGGGTTGTTTCTTGACGCGTTCCGGCAACGAAATTAGCCCTATATAAATAATTATGACAACAACCTCAGGAGACAAATACAGGCTCAAGCCGTTGAAACCATTGATAGCTTCATTGGTGGCCTGCCTGATGCTGATCACGACAGTTGCTCCAGCAGCGGAAAACCCGGCCCCTGTTGCAGACACAACCCTTAGCCCGTTCGGCATCGGTGGCGACGCCCATACGAATCGTACGCCGGAAGCCTATGCCAAATGGATTCCCCAAATGGCCGAAATCGGCATTCACTTTAACCGGACATGCGCTACAAACTGGTCGGCTGTCGAAGCCGAGGAGGGAAAATGGACCTGGGAGGTGTTGGACAATCAGATGCGCTACCTCACAGACCATGGCATTGGCTTCGGAGCCATTCTACATGGAAGCGGAAAGTGGAATACGTTGGACAAACCGGGCACTTTGCCTGTCAACAATCTTCCCGCATGGTCAACCTATGTCTCGGAAGTCGCGAAGCACGTCCAAGGCAGGGTGAAATACTTTGAAGTTTGGAATGAACCACCCAACGGCACCGGACGCAACCAAACACCGGCGGATTATGCAAAAATCGTTGTCAGCGCCTATGACGCCGTCAAGGCTGTTGATCCCACCGCCAAGGTGGGACTCGCCGCCAAGTCGGTCCATGTGAACTATCTGGATCAGGCGATCCGGGACGGCGCAAAGGGACATTTCGACTATGTCATTTTCCATCCCTACGAAGTCCTGGGCGGCGTTGTCGATAATAACGGAACCGAAGCCATTTACATGAGTATTGTTCCCACGGTCCGCAAGATGCTGGCGGCTCGGGATCCTGCCAATGTAAACGTACCTGTCATTTTCACAGAATTGGGCTGCGACGCGAAAAAGGGAACGGACGTCCAGGCACAGGCGGTGGTGAAAGCTTACACCATGGGCATTGCCCAGGGCGTCACCTCCATTAACTGGTTTGAGGGAATGGATGGCGACAGCGGCCCGATGGGCCTGCTCGATGCCAAAAGCAAGCCGCGTCCTGCCTATACGGCCATGGCCCAAATGATCCAGCACCTTGGGCAGAATCCGGTCTATCTGGGCTGGGTACTGCTCAACAACAAGGATTACGGTTTTGTCTTCCAAGGCACCAAGGGCACAGTTCTGGTCACATGGGCGCCAAAAGCAGAACCGGATCATGTTGATTTCGGCCAAGCGGTGCAGATTGTGGATCCAGTAACCGGCAACGCAACCAACGCAAGCACGTATGAACTGACCGCTTCTCCGATCCTCGTGGCCGGAGTGCCCGAACCCTTGGTGACGCAAGCCCAAGCCAACAAGACCCAGCCGTTCCCGTGGGGTGGTGATTATACCAACGCGAAATCCGTTTCGATTATCATGGGCTGGAAAAATATCGAAAAGGGATTGCACACGCGATTGGGCGATTCGATTGCCCGGGATGTCGTGGCCTATGGCGGTTCAGCCCGCGCCGGCAACATCCCCGGCGGCAATGCATTCATGGTGGATCCGAATTTCCTGTCTTATACTTCGACACCGATCGAGATCAGCATTGTCATCCGCCGTGATCCTACAAACCACCCCGCTAAAATCGAACTGGAATACGAATCCACCAGCGGTTACAAAAAGCTCCCCGTGTATGAAGTGCCGGAAAGTCGGGACTGGAATACGGCTAAATGGAAGATCGACGATGCCCAATTTGTCAGCATGTGGGGTTTTAACTTTCGCTACAATTCCGGCAGCTATTACGTCCAGAGCGTGACGGTGACGAAGCTCCAATAAAAATACGCCAACCTGCATATCACGAGGGGTGGAATATGCAGGTTAATTCTCCAGTATTGCGACCGGATCGATGACAAGCACCCTCGTTCCAATGAAATTGGAATCAACTGCCAGCGTCAACGTTTTGACGTCCTGGATCGGGAACCTTACAAACCGAGGCTGTTCTCCCGCATGGATGGATGGTGTACGGCCCATTTCCTTCCCATCAGCCAGGATGCGAATAACCGCGCGCGCATTGGAAGACGACCCGGGCAATGACGCAACCCTCATTCCGAGCGCGCGAAATTTTCCCTTGAGCGGGAAGTTAAGCGCTGATCCGGCTGGGATTGCCAGAATTTGCTCCTGATGGTTCCCCTCCCAGCACTCCACTGGTGCTTGCTTTTTGTCCTGCGCGGCCTTCCATGGCAATTCGAGCAGAGCCTGTACCCGGCTCGGACCCGCACGGAATTGCTCGATTTCATTCGCATCGACCGTGACACTGAGACCCGATGCCTCCAGGATGACAACATGACTCTTATCCACAGTCACTCCAGTAGCGCGTACTATGGATCCATCGGTAAGCCTGATCTCGTAAGCGGAAGGCTGCGGCATTAAGGAATTCAAAACAACACACTTGGTCACATTTCTATCGTAACTATTGATGCCAAGGATCAGCGAATTGATACGCACGTTATCTTCCCAGTAGATGGACTCAATATCCCCGGCGAGAAAATCCCCATTTTTCAAGAAAAGGCCGGGTCTCGGACCAAGCTTCAAAATCTGACCGCGTCCAGTGGGATAAATAACAACCGTGGCGATTTGTGCTGCGGCAATCGAAATCATCTTTCCATTCCGGTTGAAAGCTCCGACAGAATCCGGACCCGTAATGTCAAACCCGCCGAAGCCGCCCGCCAAATAGGATCCATCGCGCAACAGCACCCCGGCGGGAAGAATGTCAGACAGGGACGGCCCGGGAGTGAATGTAACCTCGTCCACGGTATTCTTGCCTCCGGGTTGCTGTCCACTGTCAATGTAAAGCCCCACCCATACATCAGTCGAAAATTTGGTGGTGTTTTGACTGACAATGTCCCAGTTCCTGCCGTCGATGGACATTGAGACGGCGAGATTCGCTTCATTTCGCGTCAGCCGCAACCAAACCGGGATATCCATCGGTAAACCGAAGCTGTAGCTTGATCCACCGGGCGCGCGCATTTCAATAAATCCGCCATTTTCTCCAGTGACACATATTTGAAATCTTCCTCCCGACACAGGATTGAATCCCTCCCGCAATACTATCCCCGCCGAAGCCCTTGCATTCAAAGGGTTGAAATCCTTTACACGCAATGTCCACTGCCCATTGCCCGGCCACGGGCATCCTATGAAAAAGGAATATTCGCTCGAGTCGTGGTAGTCAATGTGTTCATGAATGTTGCCGACCAGCTTGAAAACTCCAAGCGAATATGAAAACGAACCCGGTACATCGTTCTTCCCGATATTTTGACTCTTCCAATCCCCCGGCAACTTGTCTGGTGTATCGTTAGAGGAAAAGTATTCCAGATGGAAGTCGGAATCGGAAAAATCCGCTTCGAGAATGTCCGGCAGGTTGATCTCCCTTTTTGACAAACCCTCAACAAAAACTGCTTTCGCATTAAGGGACAGCCTTCCGTTCTCCTCAAGGCCATCCGCAAGGGTAACCACGCTTCCAGCGCCCAATTTTGAAAGCGAACATCCAAGGAATATTCCTAAAAATAAAATGACATTTCTCATGGCAGGTGGCGGAGCATAAATGACACCGTTGTTGCTGTACTGTTGCTTCAACAGGCGGGTAATGCAAGGAATCCGTAAAAACGACAGAGCGCGGTGAAGCAGCGAAGGTGCTGCAGGATTCAATATGGAATGCAGTGGCAAGGTGGAAGACTTAAAACTTGAATCTGACACCGCTTTCCGTTTGCGGGTGACCTGTTCTCAATGCAAAACGTCCGCCACGGCGGACGCCCTCCAAAGTCCGCTGCTGCGGGCAATTCAAACTTCTAAATTCTGACTACTATCTTCTGCCTTCTGCCCTCTGACTTCCGATCTCTGCCTTCTCCCCTCACACTTTGCTACTGCGGAATCTCCGCAACACAATGAGTATTCCAAGACCACCCAGCAACATCGCGTACGTCGAAGGCTCGGGAACAGCGCTTACCAGAATTGCGTTGACCAATGGTCCTGAAGCTACAATGGGGCCTCTGGTAAACGTCATAATGATTTGCCCACTACCGTTGGCAACGGCGGTATCATTCCACTCCCAGATCCAATGACCGCTGCCCCCGACATTGTTCATCGTATTGGTAGCCGTATCGCCATTGAGTGATACCTGCGTGTCGCGGGCGTTCGCATCGTATCCGAGCGCTGAACTGATTAGGTCCACGCGATATGTGTTACCAGCGGTCAGGCCGCTGGCGGTGGCGATGAACGTATTGTCCCCGCCTTTAAAAGCAAGGCCGGCGTTCGCAAGGGTCAGCAGGTTATTGTCCTCCGACGTGGCGGAGCCGATGAAGCCAGCGTTCGCAAAGGTATCAGCACTACTTGCGCCGAGAAATTGCATCGTGGGACTTGAAGTGAACGTGATGTTATTGACAAGGGTCGTGCCGACGTCCTGGCTAAAACTCTGCCCCTGCCATGTAAGCGGTCCTGTCTGGTTTGGACCCGCGAAAATTCCACCAGCCACGACGCTCAAAGAACTGATGTCCACGCCGTCTGTGGTGTCGCCACCGGTCAATTGTATCAGTGTGGCGGCCGAGGCCCGCTGGGCGCTCATGGCGATAAATGCCGCCACGACAGAAATAGCAAATCCCCGTCTAAGGCTTGTCACCGTACGCAAATCCGAATGTAGTTCCATAAGTTGTGCTCCCAAATTTATGGTTTAGTTATATCTGCTACCGACTTTACTCTCGCACGACCTCCTCAAGGTTCCAAGGAAAAGCGCTTGTTCCAAATCCACCAAGTGTTTTCTGAAATCCACATGGCCAATTTCCGTGAAAACGGCTGAAAAATAACTCCGATATCCATCGCGAGCCAAACACGCATGAAACCCCCCGTTTATTCCCCCTTCTCAGGGGGATAGCGAAGGCCATGCCAGCGCACATAAGCGTCGATGGAAGAAATTGACCCTTACCGGCAATGAATGATACTTTCAAAGTCAAGGGACGCGCTCGGCTGCCCATGTCATAGGTCACGCACCCCCACTTTTTGGTATGCACGAAGATTTTCAGGAAGCCTTCAGCCTCGGAACCCGAACAAAGGAGTGGATGGTCAGTCCCCAGACATGCCCCGCGATGAACGGCTATAAGATGCGGCTGCTCGGGTTTTCAATGATTGGCAAAGGCTACCACATAACCCGGTGTTGCCCCGACTTCAGCCAGATCGCCGTCTGTTATGAAGGACATGGGGAGATTCTGTTGAACAATTCCTGGAAACGCTGGAAAGTCGGCACGGCTTTTCTTACGCCACCCAAGACGCCGCACGCCTATCGCGCAGTGGCCGTCTCGCACTGGGGCGTAGCGTGGGTAATCTATGGCAGTTCCATCGTTTCCTCCCATTCGGTAACGCTCATATCCGCGGATCCGTGGCCCCTGCGCCATGCCATTGAGGGGCTGTACCGGCAAACTCACCATGCTCCACACTCGCCCGCAGCCCACCATTGGCTGGAATTGATCCATGGCTATGCCAGCCAGCTTGCAGGCCCCAGCCCCCATCAAGGGCAACTGACAAACGTCTGGTCTGCCGTCGATGCCGAACTCGCGCGCCACTGGACCCTGACCGACCTCGCCAGCCTGGCAAACCTCAGCGTGGAACACTTACGCCGTTTGACCCATGAACAGCACGGACGCAGCCCCATGCACCAAGTGGCCTACTGCCGGATTCAGAGGGCAGTGTCTCTGTTGTCCCGTACGGATAACAAGATTGAGAGCATCGCGCGTGATGTCGGCTTTACCAGCCTCTGCACCTTTTCTGTTGCATTCAAGCGTTGGATCGGCATGTCGCCCGCCGCCTTCCGCCGGAAACAATCATAAAAGTGGACGGGTTGCTCCCATGCAAGAGAGCAACCCGTAGCCATTTCTATTGCACGTTCAAATTATCCAGCTTGCTGGTGGCCGTTTTGCTGTTGTCGTGCGAGCAGCTCACCATCCCGGTCAGATAGTT